>MTMJ01000012.1 GCA_002010045.1 Archaeoglobus sp. JdFR-22
AGCTCTTGTATGCCATAAAAGATGATCCTAGTTTATCCTATTTTAAAATTTCTACTGACCCATGATATGACGGACCCGGCGGGATTTGAACCCGCGATCCCTGGCTTAGAAGGCCAGTGCTTTATCCATGCTAAGCCACGGGCCCCTGAACTAATAAATTCAGTACTGTAAAGAAAGATGCCTTAATCTGTGTATTTAAGGTTAATGGGTATTTTCTCACTCAGAGTTTGTCGGGTTTATCAACAATCCGGCTCAGAAATCTTTCAACATCTTTCAAATCACTCTCATCTTCGAAATACAGTGTTTTTACGGCCAGAATAGATGACTTTTTTAAATTTAGACTGATTTTCATTGCATCTTCATCAACCTCAAATCCTTTCAGATTTCTGAGGTCTGTCCTGAAAGGCCTGTAGCGGATTTTATCATCAATATAATACTGCCTGACTTTCCCGAGAACTATCTGAATATACAGCAGTATAACGAGGATAAACATACTTGTAATTATCAATGTTCTTCCGAGATTGCCTGTTACTGCATACCTGTAAGCTCCTGCCAGGAGAGCAAAACCTATAAAACAGGCTCCATAAATCAGCCATTTTTTTCTTGCAGCCGGGTTATTGATTACTCTGTAAAACCATGTTAATTCGATTCCCTTATCGCTCTTCATATTTCAGCCCACCAGTTTTTATTTTAATGTTTGTGGGCTGTATTGTTTTTATATCCATTGTTTTTGTATGCTGCTATTTCGTCATACAGCGAAAAAATTAAATACATCAATCGTCAATAGTCTATACCTGCCTCCAACCGTAACTACTTTTCTGGGGGGTATTCGATTACCCCCTTAAACAAATCTTATATAAACTTCGTGTTACATCGATAAAATGACTGAATTCTTTTTCACTGACTGGGAAGGTCCATGGGTAACAACTGACTTTGCGTATGAAATAGCAAAAGCATTTCTCCGAAATACTGTTTTTTTCGAGCGTCTGAGCCAGTATGATGATTACCTGGCTTATGTTGAGCGAAAGAGTAATTATGAAGCCGGTGATACACTAAAACTGCTATCCCCATTCATATATGCAAGCGGGATAACCTCCAGACAATTAAGAGAATTATCGAGAAAAGTTGTTAACTTCATTCCAGATGCCAGAGAAGCTATAAGTCAGATAAAATCCACTCCAGTGGTTATTTCAACAGCATACAAACAGTTTGTTGAGGAATCGACTAAAATGCTCGGAGTATATGAAAATGTCCATGGAACTGAATTCGATATTGAAGGATATGAAATCCCTGAAGAAGAAAAGAGAATTGTCAGAGAATCAATTGAAATAATTGCACAACTTCCTGAGATAAAAATCAAGCCTGATAAATGGTTTGACAAAATCGACGACAAATCAAAAGAAAGCATATTCTGGCTGAATAATTTTTTCTGGAGGAAGTTGGAGCACTCTAACTTTGGAAGAATGATTGAGGATGTAAATGCAGTTGGCGGTGTAAGAAAAAAAGAAATTGTCCAGAGGTATGTTGAGGAAAGAAATCTCGATGAAGTAATAGCAATTGGAGATAGCATTTCTGACCACGCCATGCTTAAATGGGTCAGAGATAGGGGTGTAGCAGTATCGTTTAACGGAAATGAATATGCAATTGAGAATTCAAACGTTGCTGTTATCAGCAATACTGCATTTGGAGAGGCTGCAGTTCTGGACGCTTTCATCAATTATGGGGTGGAAGGTGTAATAAAACTTGTAAAACATGAAAATACTGAGATTCTTAAGACTGCGATATCGAAAAATCTTTCCGATACTATTTTTTACTGGATTGAGGATGTAGATATTAAAGCAGTAATTGAAGAATCGATAAAAATGAGGAAGAAATTGCGGGGAGAAGCAGGAAAACTTGGATGAGGCTGGGATAATGGATGTGGTTGGTTTTGGCGCTCTGAATGTTGACAGGATTTACTTTGTTGATGAGATACCTGATAAGGATGGGGAGAGTTTTGTAATGGATTTAAAGGTATTTACAGGTGGGTCAGCAGCAAATACAATCGTAGGACTTTCAAGACTCGGATTTAAATCAGGTTTAATCGGTAAAACGGGAAGTGACGAAGATGGGAATCTCATCGTAAGGAATCTGGTAAAAGAGAACGTTGATGTATCAAGTGTGATTAAAAGTGAGGGTAGAAGCGGCAACGCCATTATATTTGTTGACAGAGAGGGCAACAGGGCAATAATTGTTGACTCGGGGGTGAACGATACCATTAGATACGATGATGTAAACGTGGATGCGATCTCAAAATCCAGAATACTCCATTTAACCTCATTTGTTTGTAAAATCAGCAATGACTCTCTTGAGACCCAGAAAAAATTGGTTGATGAAATTGATATAAATTTCAGTTTTGACCCGGGAAGAATATATGCGAAAAAGGGATTGAAGAGCATTAAAGAAATAATTGAAAAAACAGACATTTTTCTGCCAGGTTCTGCCGAACTTGAGTTGCTGGTAAACAAGAATTACAGAGAAGCTGCTGTTGATATTATTGATATGGGTGCTAAGATTGTTGCTGTTAAACTCGGTCAGAAGGGTTGTTTTGTGACGGATGGAGTTAAAGAGTTTGATGTTCCGTCAATTCCCGTAAAGGTTGTTGACACAACCGGGGCAGGAGATGCTTTCAATGCTGGATTTCTATATGCATATCTGAAAGGAATGGATTTGAGAAAATGTGGAGAGATTGGAAATCTTGTTGCTTCATTCTGCATACAGCATGCGGGCGCAAGAAGTGGGCTGCCCAGTATAACTGCCATTAAGAGGTACATTTAATTTAAAGAAAAAATTAAAATCCCTAATTGACTAACCGATTAATCCCGTGTAGTAGAATACTGAAATTAAAAACAGCAGAAGTGCAATTATTATGGCTATGTCAATTACTGCAAATTTGTGTCCCCTCCTGTAGCCCTTCATACTTACTTGGGATTTAAAGCTCACGAATCTTGCCTTCTCAGTGGGATTGAAGTTTTCATCAATGTATCCTTTTGAGATTAGTCTTCTAACTGCACCGCCAACTATTACCTCCGGATAGTGAGTTATCCGTATTATATCATTCAGATTTGAAGCACCAATAATGATAACCCTCAAAACACTCTTCTCGATCTCTGAGAGATAATCCTCTGATTTTGCCTCTTTTTCTCCTTCTGTAGTTTCCTTCTCTTCTATCTCCTTTTTCTCAGCAATCTTCTTCTCAATTCTATTATCATCATCCATAAGGACTTTTATTATCTTTTTTTCTGCAGTTTCCTTAATTTCATTATCTTTTTCCTTTTCTCCTTCCATGAAATCACCCGAAAAGGTATTTTAATTTACCATAAGGCTTTACTGGAATGTCTTTTCCAATTATCTTCAAAGCAAGGTTCATAAAATCTTCTGATACCTTCGAGTCAGGTTTTTTCATTGTTACAGGTATTCCTCTGTTCCAGCAATTTCTGATAAGTTTTGATTCTCTGATGATTCCAACAAGCTCCTCTCCTATCGCATTTTCTGCATATTCGGCAATATCTTTCTCCCCTCTGTATCTATTTATAATAACGCCATTTACCTTAATCCCAGAGACTTCCGCCACCTTTTTTACCTTCTGAGAGTCCAGTATCGAAGCTTTTTCTGGGTTCACTACAAGATAAACGATGTCCGAATTCAACATCGGAATTATAGCATATTTGCTCAGCCCCGCAGCAACATCAACTATTATGAAATCAAATTTATTTTTTACATTGTCAAGAACTTCTTTAAAATTCTCAATGTCAATTTCTTCGAGTGCTTTCACAGAGGTTGATGCTGGCAGTACACTCAGGACGTGTTTATGAACAACATCCTCCTCACTGACCTTTATCTTGATTTCATAAATTGATTCGTCGAGGTAAGCAAGATCTTTTAATGCATCAAGAAGAGAAATAAACGGGTCGTCAAGACCAAAGAAGGTATGCATATTTGGTAAAGCAATATCACTGTCTATCACAAGAACTCTGCCAAATCTGGAGAGAGCTACCGCAAGATTAACTGATACTGTTGTCTTACCCACACCACCTTTTCCGGAACAAATTGCAAGTACTGTCATGATGTTATTATAGAATTTTCCAGTTCAATTATTTAATTTTGCCTTTTCAGGTAACTTTAAGTTACTTTGTATCAGGCTTATTATTATTTATCCAATACCTGTCGCCCCTTAAATGATAAAGTATTTATTTCTTTTCCCGCTTTAAATAATATGAATTTAGGAATTAAAAGGATTATCAGAATATTTAGCATGGTAATCCCAATAATTCTAATAATTAGTTTAATAATTTATCCATCTTCTGCAATTCGCTCATATGAATTTAAAGCTGATCTCACAACTTATGTACATTCTTTCGATAAGTTTATTCCAAGATGGAATAATATCTATACACCAGGAGAAAAAATAAATCTGTATGTTTCAGTTGAGAACATAAACGTTGGAAGAGCCGGTGCAATAGATTTTGTTTATGTTGTAACCGACCCCAATGGTTTTGTGATATCTGCCGGGGAAAAAACCGTAAGAATAGTAGGATACGGAAATAAAGCTTACCATGTATTTGAGATAGATTCAGAGGAGAACTGGACTAAAGGGAAATACAGGCTGGATGTTTATGCATTTGATGTTCTGAACTTTAACGGAACTTTTGGTAAATATGGCGGTCTTCACTACAGTGCCCCTTATACTGGAGAGGCAGGGGTGGACGTCAGCACGGAAGGTAGAGGATCACCCTATGCCTGGAAAAGGGGAGCATCCTATGTATTCAAACAGATCGAGTTTGAAATGAGACCAGATATATCCGCCCCCCCTGACCAGTTACTCGTCTACGATTCTTATTTGAGAGCAACAGAACTCCCACAGGGTGTCAGCAATTTCTTACATGTTACTGTATTGAATACAGTCGCAAAGAGAGGAAGTGGAACTCTGGAGCTATTAATAAATGGTAAATCTGTCGGTAGAAAGACGATTACTTTAGATGGTTATCAGAAAACGGATGTCAATTTCGAGATACCTCCACTCGGTTTAGGCGTTCACACGCTTGAGGTCATGCCTCTTTCCGACAATGTAAAGCTGAGCGAGACACTGCCCATCTTCATAAACCCTCTGGTTTTCAAAAACGAAATTCAGTTTGGTGAAATTTACAATGGCACGGTAGTTTATTCTCCGAATAATTACGTTCTTGGAAGTGTTGGAATTACTGAAATCAGAAACGTCAACGACTTAAAAGGAGCTCTGAAAAATCTGAAAGAGAATCAGAATGCCCGGAATTCGATGAAGATGATGACCAACGTTCTTGCATATCTCTGGTCGCAATATAATAGAGAAGGGTTAATTAAAGTCGGATTGCTGAAAGGGAGTGATAAGAGGGCAGAGCAGGTTCTTCCCGAGCTTCTAGATGTAATCAGAGACGAGAGCGGGGCTCCTATCAGCTATTTCGGTGTTAAAGATTACGATGAGGTTAATGAAGTTAATGTATTGTTCTATGTGGGTAAAACCCCACCAAATGTGAGAGAGCTTGAATGGTACTTCAGAAACGGTGGATTTCTTATTGTCGATAACACAGGTTACTGGGTAAATCCGTTCGCCAAACTTAAGGACAAACTGAATTTGATGAGAGGCTGGAAAGGGTTTGAGACGAGGTCAGACATGTATGGCGCCTATTATGACCTCTATGTTGATAAGGTTGTAACGATAACAACCCGTGAGAAAATCGAGATTCCGGCTGAATTCCAGATATCAAGCCTGACTGTGAGCGACTTCATTGTCGATGCTGGGCAGCCTGTAGAAATCTCATTTAAAATAAGAAATGAGGGTAAAGAAGGAGATAAAGAAGTAAGAATCACGATTAATGACGAAGTAGTTTATGAGGATAGAATTCATCTCAAAGCGAGTGATGTGAAAACGATTACTTTCCAGTATACGCCGGAGGAGGAAGGAAGTTACAAAGTGCAGATTGAGGACACGGATTTAGCTCAGGTTTTCTTTGCAAAAGTCAAGAAAGAAGAGGGTGAGGAACCATTAGAGACGCCCACGAAGGAGGAAGGAATCACAAGAAGGGGTGGCGAACTGGTCATAGGTTCAGCGATACTTCTCGCAATACTTGTTATTGCAAGGCTTTTCATGAGAGAGTGAAATGTTGTCTGAGCTCGATGAGTCTGTCTTAAAAGCTATAATGCTCGGAAATCGAGACGTTGAGAAAATATCGAAATTATCGGGAATACCTCCATTCATCACGGAAAAGATAATAGAGAGACTTCTTGAGAGAGAATACATTGACCTTGACCTTGAGCCAACAGAGAAAGCTTATAGAGAGACAAAATGGCTCGATATAAAACATGGGCCTTCATTTCATGGAGAAGATGTTAAAAAAATTATAACGCTTGTAGTTGACCTGTCAATAGCTATAGGGTTAATAATCTTCTTCATCGCTATCCTTTATTTCTTTGGATTTGGTTAGCCTGAAAATAAGGTTTATATTGATGAAATCTGTTCAATAAAGATAAGGAAAGGATGGGAGAAAAATGTTGCTTGCCGTAGTGGAAGTAATGGGAGTGATTATCTTCATTCTGTCAATTTTTGTTTACTTTATAGCATCAGGATTCAGATTTCCCGTCTTTGAGAAGATGCATTTGGTGGTTGAGAGAGAACAGCGTAAGAGTAAGATTAACATGGTAATAGACGGGACTCTTAAAAAAGAAGTCCCGGCAACAAGGCTGACACTGGTTCTCGGTTTTCTTGCTCTTCTTATGTTTCTGGCGCTTACACACAAATTGTTCTTTGCAGTTGTTACGTCAGGGAGTATGGTGCCCACGCTAAATAGAGGGGACATGTTCCTTGTTCAGGCAATTGTTCTTGAGCCAGGCGTTGGGGATATTGTGATGTTCAATCGCCCGGACATTTATCTCCCAGTTGCACACAGAATTATTGGTGTGGCTGGCGATAAGATTTACACAGGGGGGGATGCTTCGGGTCCTGATCAATGGGTTATATACAAGGACGACATTTTTGCTCAGGCTGTTCAGATAGGTGGAAAACCAATTGTAATACCCAATGTCGGAAGTTATTTTGTACTTGATGCAAAAGAATTGCGTGATATCGGGCCATATGGTCAGGAGTATCTGTTCTACAAAAATCTTGTTGTTACATTTAAGAGCTTTGCTCTTGCTATAGTAATTATATGTACTGCAATATACATATATCTTGAGATCGGTGAGAGAAAAGGTATATAGGAAAAAATAAATTGCAGAAATCTATTTTCTAATCCACGTCTTAATTGCCTTCAATGTTTCGGTGGTTTTCTCGACGAGAAAATTCCTTCTCCTGTAACCGTTTGCCACCATCTTTTCTGTTTCTTCAATTGAGAGGGTTCGGGCATACTGATAGTATAGATATGCAAAGGCTATCGATGTTGCGAAAATCAAGCCCATCAACGCTGCAATACCGAGAAGTGTTCTCAGAATCAGGGAACCTGCGGGGACGAGCAGTATTGGTATGCCAAGGATGACCCATGGTTCCACTCTATTGAAGAGGTTAAATTCTTTGGTTATGAATACCCACCAGAATATATAGAGGATCGTATAAAGATATGGTTCATTTGGAAGGTTAAAATCGAGCAGAAACAGATAGGTGCCGAAGAAGAAGAGAGAGACAACCATTGTCCTCATATAAAAAGCTGTTTTTCTCATCATGAAGGCGTCAGTTGCAGGAGCTGCATACTCAACCGGTCTTGTTAGTTCCTCTTCCATGTGACTGATTTTCCTTTCAAGGCTTGAAACCCTTGTTTTTACCTCATTAAATTCTGTTGTGCTGAATGCAATTTCCTGAAGAAGTGGTCTGAGATTGGAGTAAATAACCTCCTCAAAAGCACTTTCAGTAACAACAGAGAAAACTAAGAGCTTTCTGTAAAGTTTAAGGCCACCTCCGATCAATATGGCTGCAAAAATGAGGAAACCAAAGTCGACAAAGATGTAATTAAGGGACTTTCCCTGAGTAAAGTTGTTATACATGGACACAAGTGATACAATAAATAAAAAGATACCGAGCAGAAGCATCAGAGTAATGACGCTTTTCTCAATCTTCATTGATTGATGTTTGGCATTCATGACTTATAAGTCTTACTTAATTCACTTCAATTAAATTTGATACTCAAGAGACGAAATCAGTTTTTCAGCAGTCCTTTTGCCAATTAAAGAGGATAATTTAATCCTATTGTCAAGAACGTCTTTTTTAGTTCTGATTCCAGCATTATAAAGTTTCCTTGCTCTCACTCTTCCAATACCCTTCAACTCAATCAGAGAAACAAGTTCCCCTTTAATTCCGAACTTTATCCTCTTTTCAAAATCTGCAAAGAGGGACTTTTCGGGATGATTCAGGAATTCTGATATTCTTGAGAGAGAATGTGAAAGCCATTCAGCATTTTCAACGATTCTTCGAATGTCTCCGGGATACACGCCATATTTTTTACATATCTCTTCTTCATCAACCTCGTTGACCCAGTCCTTAACCATCAGGGACGTTTTCATTTCACGCAGGAACCAGTCATAGTCTGCTGTTGCTGGATTTGGAACTAGAGAAGGGTCAACTTCGTCAACTGAGTCTTCAATCCACCCGTCCGATTTCTTTATGTAAAGATTTTCCATATCCGGAGTTCTACAGAGTAAAAGCAGAGTGTCAAGCTCACTGAATGTGTCTTTTTTGTTCAATGTGTTGTAGATGATATATCCCGTCATCGGGTCGATGTAGAGTCTAGATACAATCTCTCCAAGCTCTTTTACTGTGATAATATCATCAAAAATTATCATTTCCCAGTCTTCAAGCATTGTTAGTATTCTTTCAAGTTCGTATCTGACAGACAGTTCGCCTTCAAACACATTCTGAAAGAAGAAAAATGTGGATGAAAAGAAACTTTCAAGTTCTTTAACAGTCTTTCCATAGCCTTCAGAGACGAGAGAGAGTGTGTGGAAACGAAGGTGGTTCTCAGCCCCAAGTTTTGATAGAATCTTTTCAGGCTTTCCGAAGACGTATCTTTCCAGAACTCTTTCAACTTCCGACTTACTCTTTGCAATGAGAATTGATTCACCTTTAGAGTCGAGACCCGGTCTGCCCGCTCTCCCTGCCATCTGTTTGTATTCCAGAACTTTAATCGGTTTGTTGGAGAAGTTCTCAAATCGATGATAACTCTTTATTATCACTCTACCCGCCGGAAGATTAACTCCTGCAGCGAGTGTTGGAGTAGCAACAACTACCTTAATTTTTCCCTGTCTGAAAGCATTTTCCACAATCTTTCGTTGAGAATTGAGCAATCCAGCATGGTGGAAAGCAGAACCCATTCTTACGCAATCAGCAAGCTTCTGACTCAGTTCACCATCATTCTCTTCGAGTATTTCTTTTGCCACATCTTCACTGCTCAACTCACTTTTAAGGTGCCTGAAAAGTAACATGGAGATCTTTTGAGCTGTCGACTCTGCATAACGCCTTGTTGACTCGAATATCAGAACCTGCAATCCTTTTTCAATGGAGTTGATGGTTATTGCAAGGTGATCCCTGCCCCCAATTTTCAGTCTTTCCACAAATTCTCCTTCTTTATAGAATTCAATCTCTCCATTAAGAAATACACCCTCGTAAAGTGGAACAGGCCTCCAGTCACTCGATACCACTTTTGCTTCAAGCCATCTTCCAATTTCATCTGCATTGGGTATTGTCGCGGACAGAGCAATAACTCTTATGCCGGGATTCACCTTCCTTAGCTTTGCAATCAGAACTTCGAGAGTAGCTCCCCTTTTTGCAGAATCGAGAAGGTGGATTTCATCAACAACAAGACACGATATCTTTCTGAGCCACGAAGCTTTATTTCTCATGAGAGAGTCTGCTTTTTCACTTGTGCAAACTATTATGTCCTTCTCACCAAGCCATTCATCCTGTGACTCATAATCTCCAATTGAGATACCGGATTTGATTCCAATTTTCTCCCATTTTCTGAACTCAGCGTATTTTTCCATAGCCAGAGCTCGCAGTGGAGCGGTGTACAGGCACTTGCCTCCATTTATTATGTCAAAAACCATCGCAAGCTCAGAAATCAGTGTTTTTCCACTCGCAGTCGGTATTGCTATAACCATATTATTTTCTGAGAATAAACCTGATTTAATCGCCTCTTCCTGCGGAGGGAAGAATTTGCTAATTCCGGATTCCTTTAAAACTCTTATTCCAAATTTTGAGATGTAATCCTCAATGTACTCAACTTTCATTGTATAGAGGTGGAGAAAACGTTAAATAAAGATTGGGAATTGTTGCCTTCGGACTGGTATGGAGTCCATCGGAAAATTTAATTCACCTTTACTCAGTATAAATGGAATGCCACGGTAGCTCAGCCGGCAGAGCGCTTGCTTGGTAAGAAACTCCCAAATAGCAAGCGGTCGCGGGTTCAAATCCCGCCCGTGGCTCTCTAAAATCAATTTCAGATCACTGCAAACGTTTATAAGTTATTATTTTGGAAAATAAGTATGATTCATGATTTTGAGAAAGTGATTGCAAGGCTAACTAAAAGGCTTGATAATCTATGTGATGAAAATAAAAAGTTAATTCTCAGGTTAAAACTCGTACATAGAGGAACTAAATCTTCGAGGAATAGAATTTGATGAGATTAAATATTCTTTTAAGACGAATCACAGTATCTTAAAACCAAATGTAACTAAAAATCTAAATGATGTTGGTTATAATATTGAAATTGCTAAGAAAGAGGACAAATTGGTTTATCAGTTTTCTCAAGACGCAAAAGATATCTATTAGCACACCCCACCCAATGTAATGGATCTCAAGAAAAGATTCAGAGGAGCAATACTTGGACTTGCCATAGGTGATGCTCTTGGAATGCCTGTAGAGGGCTTATCTGAAGAGGAAATCAGGAATAAGTTTGGGAAAATCGAGGATTTCATACCCTCTCCCGATGGTTTTAAGGCAGGTGAATGGACTGATGATACGGAGCAGATGCTTATCCTTGCTAAATCCATTTTTGAGACAGTTTATTTCAATCCTGAAAACTTTGCTGAGAAACTTAAAAGGGCAATGTATTCCGGGAAGTTGATTAAAGCTGGTCCAACAACAAGAAAAGCAATATATAATCTGCAGAGAGGTATTCCATGGAATAAAGCTGGAATTATTGCAGATACGTGTGGTGCAGCGATGCGTGTTGCTCCCATTGGCTCATTTTATTACTCTATCCCCAATCTCGTTGAAAAATATGCATACATCTCATCAATTGTAACACACAAAGGTTCTGCTGCAATAGCTGGAGCGGTTGCCATTTCTATATCGCTTTCATGCATCTGCAGAGACTTTACGGATGATGAAATCATTGAAGAAGTGGTTGCAAAAACCCAGAGATACGATGATCTTGTCTCAGACAAGATTTCAGGAAATTCAGCAAGTGGTTTCACAATGCTATCGTGGGATGCTGTACCTGCTGCCTTCTACTTCTTCCGCAACACGGACAGCTATGAAGAGTGCGTGATTAAAGCCGTCAATTCAGGCGGTGACACAGACTCCATTGCAGCCATGGCGGGAGCGATGAAAGGAGCAGAAATGGGTATCCAGAACATCCCCTCAAGATGGGTCGAAAATGTCAAGGACTCTGAATACCTCTTGGAAGTTGCAGACGGTCTTTATTCTCTCTCATCATCACTTGTTTAACTTCAGATACTTGTAAGCAGACTGGGCAGCGACAGCCCCATCCCCGCATGCCGTAACAATCTGCTTCAGAGGGTTATCACAGCAATCCCCAGCGGCAAAAACCCCTTCAACATTTGTCGCCTGAAACTTATCCACAATGATATATCCCTTTGAGTCCATCCTCACTCCAATTTCAGAAAATATTTCTGTCTGAGGCTTCTTTCCAACAGCTATGAAAACTCCGTCAGCCTCAATCACCTTCTCTTCTCCGGTATCTATATTCTGAATTATTACCCGCTCCACTCTATTGCCGCCCTCAATTCTCAGAACTCTTGACCTGCCGATGACAGGTATTTTTTTCTCATTAAACTTTTCAAGTAAGGCAGACTCTGCAGCAGGAAATTCGCGTTTGGTGATAAGTGAGACGTCACATCCAACATCTTTAAGGTAGATTGATTCGTTCACAGCTCCATATCCTCCACCAACCATCAGAACTCTTCTGCCTTTGAAGAAATTGCCATCACATACAGCACAGTAGCTCACACCCTTACCAATAAACTCCTTTTCACCGGGAACTCCAAGTTCCCTGTGCTTTCCACCTGTTGCAATTATTATTGCGCTGGCTGAGTACTCACCATATTCCGAAAAGACTCTGAATTTTTTATTCTCTTTCTCGACTCTGATAACCGGTTCCATTTTATACTCTGCGCCCGCTTTCATTGCCTGAACTCGCATTAAATCGAGAAGCTCATATCCTTTCCCCTCAAAAGCCGGATAATTCTCTATCAATGGGGCAATTGAGAGTGACGAGGGGGTTGTTGTGCTTTCAAAAAAAGCTGTTTTCAATCCTGCTCTCACGAGATTGAGTGCTGCAGTAGCACCCGAAGGACCAGCTCCAATCACTATTACGTCATATTCTGAGACCATCGTAATCCCCCACCCCCTTTTTCTCCTCTGTTATTTAATTTTTCTCTAATTCTCTCCTTTTTTATTTTGAAATGGAATAAAATTTTTCTTAACTCTCACTTTTATAACTTTAAAACTCACGGAATTTTTTAATTCAAGATTTTTAATAATATTTATTTTAACTTTATGATTAATCTAAATTATGTATAAATTTTTAAAATTATTTCGATTTTAATCTATTTCTTAAATAGTTGATATTGTAATGTTGCAATTAATATCATAAATAAAAATAATTCAATTAAAATCTCTGAAAATTACTGTTCCACATTTTATGTAATAAAATTTTTCGGTTTACCGAATAATCTATTCTCCAGCGACCTGGGTCATTCCATATATTGTATGAATGTACATGTTCCTGCGTGTTCAAGGAGGGTTAAACACAAAAATTGCATGAGATCCTGAAATTCTGCTTTGAGGTGCAAAATTCATTACATGATTTATGTAATACGGTAAATCGTTCATTATATTCAGCATAAAAAATGTTAATAAATAATTTAATTTTTTTAAAAATTATCCAAAAATTAAACAAAAATTATTATCAACTTTTTCTGAAATAACATTTTTCATATATCTTAAAAACTTTTTATTTTATATTAATTTTAATGTATTTTTATCATTGAAAAATCATATTCTATAAGTAATTTTAAAGAACTTACTCTGAAAAAGTGAGTGATAAAACACTGTTCATCACAAGATAAACTTTATATTATATATATTACCATAGCTATAAACCTCAGTTAATGTAAATTGATGAGGTGGAAATAATGGAGTACGAAATTCTGTATCGACCATCCTACTCTCTGTTAAGAATAAAAATGGAAAAAGGGGAGGAGCTTTCTGCCGAAGCCGGTGCGATGGTATCCATGTCAAGTGGTATTGAGATGCAAACTAACACAAAAGGAGGATTTCTCGGCTCTTTGAAGAGGAGCATGCTTGGAGGAGAGAGTTTTTTCATAAACACATTCAAGGCATTTGAGCCCGGGGAAGTGACTTTTGCACCATCTCTTCCGGGAGATATCTATGCTCTCGACTTGAACAACCAGACAATATATGCCCAGTCTGGAGCGTACATAGCTTCATCGCCACAGATAAATGTTGATAGTACTTGGGCAGGGAGTAAAAGCTTCTTTTCAAAAGAGGGATTCTTTCTTTTAAAGATAAGTGGAACCGGCAAAGTGTTTTTGTCAAGCTATGGGGCGATTCACGAAGTAGATCTCAAGCCAGAACAAAAATATATCGTGGACAACGGACATATGGTTGCTTTTGCTGAAGGTATAGAGTGGAAAGTTAGAAGAGTTGGAGGATTGAAATCAACTCTGTTCAGTGGAGAAGGGGTTGTTTGTGAATTCACAGGCCCGGGTAGAATTTTGATACAGTCCAGAAGTGAAGATGCATTTCTCACTTGGTTGATTCCAAAGATTCCTAAGAAGAGCTAACTATTTTAATTTGTTGAGTCTTTCATAACCTCTTACTTTTATAGTCCTTCTATGCCACGGATCACTGCCAATTTCAATAGAAGCTTTCTTTATTCTCTCTTTTAGTTCTTCATTGAAGGATTTTATCTGTTTATAGCTCCTGGGTGAAAAGATGTCATCCGGCACCTATGCACTTGAATCCCAGAGTTTCAACAGTATGCTTTATTTGCTCTCTATAAATCCGATCAAATGAGGATTTGAACGGCATTAGAACAAAACAAAGGTCCTCCTCTTGTTTTATATCCGTAGCCTTAAAAACAGCGTAAACGAATCTCCACTTAGTACTGCCATTATGCTTTATGCGTGGATGACCTGCAATGTTGAAAAGTTCTGTAAGCTCCGAACCCGCCTTACAATCACCTATAATTTTTGAAATATACTCCAAGACACCCTCAGGAAATTTCTCTAACTTTTTTCTCTCCATCTTTCTCGCCCTTTGCTAACAACTCACCGATTTGTTCCAAGTAAGGCAACTTGCAATGGCAGATGACGGTTTCGGTGTATACGAAGTTTCCGCAGAAGGCGAAATTTGGGGAGCGATAGCGAGCCACATATCCACCTGTTAGGCGACCACGTTAGGAGCAGGGAAGCACCGCAGAGTGCCCAAACCCGCCTAACGTCAAATCTATTTCTCCTCCAGCTCTTCTAACATCTTCTCAACCAGTGGTTTAAGTTCGGGAATTCTCTTTTTAACAGTATCCCCACACAACTTTGATATCTACTCCGAAATACCCGTGAATAACTTTGTCTCTCATCCCAGCCATCCCCTTCTAAGGAATTTCGGGATACTCTTTTCTTATATCTTCGGGTATATTTTTTTTACAGCCTCTCCAATTATTTCAATAGCTCTAATAACAGCAAAAACGGTTTTGTCATCCTTGGTAAACTCTTCATAAGACATTAGTCCATCTCAGTATCTGGATAAAATTCAATGAGGATGTCAACATCACTGCCTTTTTTCTGTTCTCCTCTTACATAGGAGCCAAATACATCAATCTCTTTAACTCAAAATTTCTCTTTGAACTCACTTTCATATTTTTTAAGAGTTCTTTTTATTTCATCAACTGATAGATCTTTTATCATATCGTACCCAGTTTTCTTGTTCTACTTCAACTTTTAAATCCTTTCTCAAGGTGTGCTTGGGCGGAGCGTAAGCGGAGCCAGATATGCTCTGTTATATGAAGTGGCGGCGATATTTCAGTCATCGTATCACCTCTTTCTAAATCTCATAACGATTTCACTTAACGTCTGGCTGGTATCTGAAGTCCGAGCGTAGAGGATTTGGGCGAAGGCACGAAGTGCCGAAGCAAGATACCTGCTTGTTGTGCGACGTGCCCCATCTATTTTTGGAATAGCAATATATCTTCCACATTTATTTTCCCCTTGTCTGCTTTTGATAAGCCATGCTGGATTATTCCAGCTAACTTAAAGCCTTCCGATATTCCTAAGTCTGCTAATACTTTTGAAGTTTCTATTCTCTGTTCTTCTCCATTTATGATCCAAGTATGATATTTACTGACCACCATAGCATAGAATCTTCCAGGTTTTAGAACTCTATAACATTCCCTGAAGGATAACTTCATCATGCGTAGATAGTTTTCTACTATTCGGGCTTTCATCGAACGCCTTGATTTTCTCAGAAGGCTAATAAGATTTATACTTGATTCTGGGAGATCTAAGTTATATTTTTCAAACTTTGAATAATAGTCTTTTGTTGAACCAAATTTCAAATCGTCATCAAATCCCAATATAATTATAGAAATTTTATTGTTTCCAACATAATCTAAAGCATCAAAGTATGGGGGTGAAGTTAATATTCCATCTATTGAATTATCATCAATAAAATCCATTTGTGTAGAATCTGCTTTTATTATCTTCACTTTTCCTCCAGTTATATTCACCTTCAACTTATCTGCTAATTTTAAAGTAGCATATAGTGTAAGATATCTATCCTCAACATAATTCTGGAAAGATGCAATAAAGTTATTGGACCGCTTTTTCTCGGAGAATTCTACGATTTTTTGGCTCAACAAAAGGAGAAGAAAGTTTCTAATTTTTTTATCTTTGATTTGCTCTAATTTATTTTTTAAGTAAATCACTTTTTGTATATGTGGCATTATATTTGTAAAAAATCTATTTTCCTCTGTATGCTCTTTTAGTTTTGACTTTATTTTTCTTATTTCTTCATTTATATTGAAGCTGAACAAATCCTGACCGCTGTAATTTATACTGGAGAATAGGTTTATTATCTCCTTTCTTAAACTCTGTATATTGTAATTCAAGTTACATTTTACCTCTGAGATTAGTTTACCAATTTCTAAGATCTCAACGCCTATAGCATTCAACCCCATTGTTGGCGCATCTGCAATGAAAGCTCCAGAACCTACAAAAGGGTCTAAGATCGTATCGCCTTTACTCACTCTTAATAGATTTATCAGAGCTCGTGAAATACGCGGATCTCCCTTTCCTTTGTATTTGTGAAGATAATGCAAAAATGGTTTTCTTAAATCCGTTGATGCCCAGTCTATAAAATCTCCGATATGTCTCTTTCCCAAACCAAAATGTGGAGCGCGATAGTAATTGTTTCTTATATGCTCAAGCACTTCATTCAAGCCTTTTTCAATCCCTTTTTCTTTCTCTGTAAAATACTCATTCCAATTTTTCTTATTTTTAGGAGTAATTGCTACAGCTGGAAGTTTTTTAATATCGGTTACATATTCAAAGAGAGTTTGTAAAGGAATTAACCTTATTACGTATATCTTCTTTTCATTCAAATCAGTAATAAATATTTGAAAAAGGTTCTCATTATTGAGAGATAACTTTTTCTTAATTTCAGTCTCGTTTTGAGAGCTTTCAAAAATTAGATAAATCTCTTTAAAGAATGCAGGTTTAGAAATTAATGAATTGGTATTAATGGATTTCACTCTTGCTATATATCCTTGGATCTCTCCAAGATATAGGTGGCGAGTTATTATATGGATAGTTTTATCATCCAATTTATTAAATGGGTGTTCTTTGAAAAGTGCAGGGATTGTTTTCAAGGGTTCCACATCTGTATTTAAAATTGCAGATATTTCATGCCGGGCAAAATATGCCTCATCTGGGTCTCGTAAATCAAACTTTATTTTTGCCAGAACTATTATTTCATTCATTGCTTTCACCGTCTTCTAATTTAGAGTATTAGACAAAACATTTTTAACCAATAACTACAAAATGGCTACATGGGACGAAAACCTGAAAAAGAAGTTGTTAAGTGGTTAACTGCAGAA
>MTMJ01000130.1 GCA_002010045.1 Archaeoglobus sp. JdFR-22
GCTATGTATCTTTTTGTAGGGAGTTATATGGGTTTGTTATTTAGAGTATTGAGATGTTAGAATTGGTATTTTGTTGGTAATTTTGTAAGCACCCTAATAAAAATATAAATCCAGACTCCTTTACGTTCTTCAACAGTATCTTTAGATCAGGATAGTCTTAATCTCGCCCATTCCCTTGCTTCTTCCCTCTCTGAATATGAACTTCTGACCCTCAAAAACGCACTGCGGATGGTACTTGAATCTCATTCTCACTCTACCTCTATCTCCAGCTTTCATGTATTCCGAATTCATGTCTTCAAACACAACAGTCTCTGAAATCGTCTCAACGTGGATAACTGGCTCGTATCCCCTCTTTATTCTGGTTGGGTGACTAAAGACAATAATATCAGCCTCGAATTCCCAGACAGGATTAATTTTCATCTTCGTCAGGACAACTCCTCTTCTCAAATCATCGTATTTTACGCCTTTTATTGCTATGCCGACAATATCACCGGCTTCCGCACTGCTTACACGGTAATAATGCATCTCTATACTCTGAGCCTTAACTTTTCTGAAACTGCCATCATGGAAGGGTCCCAGGTATGCTTCATCTCCTTCTCGGATTTCACCCGATTTTACGCATCCACTAAGTACAGTTCCAACTCCCGTGACTCTGTAAAGCCTGTCAACGTACATGAGAAAATCCTCTTTCAGAATACTCTTTTTGGGGAGTCTGTAGAGTAAATTCTCAAGAATGTCATATCCTTCAAGTGTGATGGACGACGTTTCAATCAATGGCACAACAATGTCTCTTTCTGAGATAAGTTTGCCAATTCTTGCTGTCTCCTTAACATCTCGAACGAGGATTGGAATCCTGCCCACAGACCTGAGGGTTGTTGAAATCTCTGAAATTATCGCCCTGATTCTTTCCTCTGCGACCATGTCTGATTTTGTAATTGCGATTATAACAGGCAAATCCATTGCAAGCAGAATGCCGAGGTGTTCTCTTGTGGTTCTTGTGACACCATCGTTTGCAGCAACAACAAGCAACCCATAGTCTATTTTCTGACCGAGAAGCCCCCTTATGGTTGTTCTGACCCAGGGTTCATGGCCCACTGTGTCCACGAATGAAACGAGTTTGTCAGCATTCTCGACAACCCATGCTTTATCTGCTTTATTAAGTGGATTTTTCAGCTTTATCGCCTCTCCATCTTTAAAACCAAAAACGGCAAAGCTCAAATCCGCACTTAAACCCCTTTCAATCTCGTGTTTAAGAATATCAAGATATATTCTTGTACTTCCATCCCCGTCATCCGGATTCCCGGTTATCAGACACCCTACAAGGGTGGATTTCCCGTGATCAACATGACCCGCAGTACCGACCAGAATATGCTCCTTAGCTCTCCTCTTTGCAACCTCTATTATTCCAACCAGTCCCTCATCAACCTCGTATTCTTCAACAGATACGATATCTGCATTAATTTCTGAAGCAATGTTTCCCAAAACCTTCACAGTTTCTTCAAATTGGGATTTATTTATTCCCTTGAGTTTACATGAGTCTGAAACACCAATAACATAAATTGCAATACCTCTCCCCATGATAATTCTGTGGTTCATCTGACATGCAAGTGATTGAAACCTGTCTTCCCGAAGATGATACTGAGTGAGATACTCCTTGAATTCGACATTTTCTCTTTCTCCTTCCTGAACTATTTTGAGCAGTTTCTTCATTTCCTGTGCAGTATGTGTCTTTCCATTTATTACTTTCGAATTTATATAACCTGTGTTGTTATTATATCAGCACAAAATAATTTTATTCCTCATTTCTCGATGTTATTTCATCGATTGCTTCCTGTGCCGCCTCCCGTACATCCTTGTTTTCGTTTACAAATAGTTTTTCAAGTTCCCCAATATCCACTTCATCCCCAATTTTCCCAAGAACGAAAGCTGCATCCTGAACTATGTTAGAATTATCTTCTCTCAGCAACCCCTTCAATCTGTTTTTGATATCTCCGAGCAGTTCAGGTTTCTTCTCAGTCATTTTCAGGATGGATATAATCGCCCCGAGTCTCACACTGAGTTCAGACTTTCTCAATAAATCTACAAGAGATGCTGTCTCTTCAGGATTTTTTTCGAGGTATGCCCTGAGTTCATCAATCTGTCCATCTTTGAGCAATCTGATGAAATACTCGCTTTCTTTATCCGACTCAATAAATTCAATCAATTCATCCTCAGAAGGGTTGACAAGCTTGATTTTTCCGTTTATTACAACTGTGGGGGCAGACATTATCTCAAATTCATTCACCATCTCTGGAAACACAGCAACATCGAAAACCTGAACCCCTATCATAGAATTCTCAATGGCAAACTGGTTCAATCTCTCCACAATCTTTGCACAGTGGGGACATACGGGCATTATGAAGACCATCAATTCTGCATGCTGAATTTCCTTAATTCGCTCTTTTATATCGTCAGGAAGCTCTGAATTCTGCTTTGAGATTCTTACCAGCGTCTTTAAGAAAGGTTCGAGTTCCGTCTCATCTGGCAATGCGTGGTATCTGAGATTAGGTGTGACTGAAATCGATGGCTCTGCACCAGTTACAGAAATCTCAATATTTATATTTTCATTCAAATCTGAAATGGATTTCATATAATCAATCAACTTTTCTGAAAAAGGACTGGAGTCCTTTAAAACCTTAATGGAAATTGGATTGCTAATTTCCTTTAAAATAATCTTCACTTTTTCAATTTCAATGCTACTCAATACACTCATATCCGGAATGAAAGCTCAGGATAGTTATTTTTTTTCATTGGCACTTAGATAAAGATGATGAAAATTATGGATTGAATCATGCCTATGAAAAAACCGAGAATTGCTCCGGAAACCTCAATGAATCTCAGCTCTTTCCTTGCAAATTTTTTGAATGTATCCTCAATCTCCTCATCACTTATCTCTTCAGCTTTTTTTGCGATAAATTCGCGTATATCTACATTTCTGGCAATATTTTTTGATATAACATCTTTCATGAACGTGTCAATATATTCTGCAATGGTGGAGGTTATTTTTTCAGATATGTCCGACTTTCCAAGTGCTTTTACCACCACTGCCAATAACGGGTTCTCAAATATCTGGTCAACCTTCTCTCTGATGTTGCTCTCAATGTATGTCCTCGTAATCGCTCTTTCTATTATAAATTCAAAGTCTTCATTTGTGAGTAACTCTGAAAGAGAATCCATAACCCTATCAATTATTTCTTTACTTCTTGCCGGTACAAGACCCTGAATTCTGAATCTTAGAATGTAATAGGGTTTTTTGGGGTGGAATAGAAGTTTAACGGCAACGACATTTGTGGTATACCCGATGAATGCGCCCAGTAGAGGAGGGACAAAGTAAATAAGTTCCATAAAGTAAATGGATATTAGTCAATTGAAAAACTTTGTCAATGGAGGGTAAATGAAAAAAGAGGTCATTGCATTAATGATAGTATTGGCTTTTATTTTTTTACCGACAGTACTTGATGATCTGGCTTATAACTCCAAGGTAGACGGGCTGTATCAGAATGTTTTATCAAATTTTTCGGAGATGAGAGGTTATCCACTGGCAGAGAACGTATCTATCAAAGTGGTGACAAAAGACTGGGTATTACAGAGGTGGGGCGCCACCAGAGTTGAGGAGGAAGTCCCCGATTACCTCGAAAATGAAGAACTATTTTTGAAGACCCTGATGCTGGTTAAAAAAAATTTCAGCTATTATAAAAGAAAAAACGAAGAAGTAGGTGGTTTCATGGCATTCTCATGGAAGGGAGATATTTATGTTGTTAAAGAGAACTTCAATCCCGAATCGCCAAATGCGGGAGAAGCCATTGTTCATGAACTGGAACACATTATTCAGGAAAAATATTTTGATATTGAAGATGATGGAACTTTTGATGGAGAAAAAGCAACTGGAGCAATTATAGAAGGTGATGCAGTACTCGCCGGTCGTCTATATGCGGGAAAAAACTTATCAGACATGCAGGAATATGAGGTTGATGAAGACAACTGTCTCAATTTTATCTACATGTTCCCATACCACTATGGAATAAGATATCTTTCCAGAATTTATGAAAAAGAAGGGTATGCAGGTGTTGATGAGGCTTTAAGAAATCCCCCGATGACGACTGAGCAAATTTTACATTCAAATTACGAGTTTTTCGAAGACGTTGAGAATGAAGTTTATGCAGGCAATCTTATAAAGAAGGAGCGGCTTGGAGAATTGATGGTGTTCACGTTTCTTGCTGCCCACCTAAATGATAGTATCGCACGTGAAGCAGCGCACGGGTGGAATGGAGATTCATATGTTCTGTACAGAAATTCTGGATTTGTGTGGGAGTGGAAAATTTTATTCGACAGTTTTGAGGATGCAGATGAATTCTATAATGTTTTCGAGAAAATGATGGGTGATCTTGGGAATTACAGCAAAGGTGAGTGGTCTGTATCTGAAGACTACATCAATCAGACGCTTACTGTTGAAGTAAATGGTCTGGAGGTCAAAATTAAAGGGGAGGGCTTATAAATTATATAATTATAAAAAGTCATTTAAATTATTACAACAGCCATTTTTCCTCTGTTTCTGGTGGCACAGCGAAGGTTTTAAATATTATTATCACTGTTATTATCATCAAAAATACCGGGGGTCAGGTGAAGAATATTTGAGGAGAATGGTAAAAGAAGACAATTCAGATATTGGTGAAATTAATGGATTGGAAGAAACTCAGAATAGCACCGGTACCTTTTTTTCGAAGGTAAAACAGAAATGCATTCAGCCTGAGGAGATGCTGTACCAGATTGTAAATGGAATGACAATTCCAGCTTTTGTAATTGATAAACACCACAGAGTAATCTACTGGAACACAGCATGTGAGAATCTGACGGGTATAAAATCAGATGAGATAATCGGAACAGATAGACAGTGGATGGCGTTTTATCCTGAGGAAAGACCTGTAATGGCTGATTTGATAGTAGATGGTCAGAGCGACGAAGTAATTGAAAAATATTATGGAGAAATCTATCAGAAATCGGATTTAATTGAAGGTGCGTATGAGGCAGAGGCTTTCTTTCCGAGTCTTGGGGAGAAAGGAATGTGGCTGTTTTTCACAGCAGCACCGCTTAAAAATTCAGACGGGGAAGTAATCGGGGCAATTGAGACTCTTCAGGATATCACTGTAAGGAAAAATCTGGAAAAATCGCTCTTACATGTGAACGAAATATTAAAGATTATCAATAAAATACTGAGTCATGACGTTCTGAATGATTTAACAATTGTTAGCGGTTCAATTGAGGTTTTCAGGGAGAACAGAGACGAGAAATTATTAAACATTGCCTTAAATTCAATTGAAAAAAGTGTAAAGTTAATCAGAGAGATGAAAGACCTGGAATCTCTCGCTTCATCGGGCAACAATCTCAAACCCTGTGATATGAGAAGGCTGGTAGAAGAAATTATGGAGTGGTACACAATTGAACATGCTATAGAGGGGGAGGCAATAGTTCAGGCGGATGAAGCACTGACTTCGGTGATTGAAAACATTATCAGAAATGCAATTGTTCATGGAGAAGCAAGTAGACTGGATTTTAAAGTCATAGATAGGGAAGATTTTTCTATATTGAGAATTGCTGATAATGGTAAGGGAATTCCAAAAGAGGTTAAAAGTAAAATTTTCAAAGAAGGATTCAGCCACGGGAAGACAAAGGGAACTGGTTTGGGGTTGTACATTGCCAGAAAAACAATAGAACGGTATAATGGGGAGATATGGATTGAGGACAACCATCCAAGAGGCGCTGTCTTTGTTCTAAAATTGACAAAACCTCAAACTCCGTTGCTTGAGAGCAGATAAAGACAAATTCATAAAGACTGCTCCTCTCCTTTTTGCACGAAAAAACTGGAAAATTATATTAACAATGTGCAAAATAAAAAATATGATGTGGAGCATACTAAAGCCTCTAAGGGAAAATCCAGATGTTTTAATCAAATCTCAGGAAAAAAGGGATGGAAATATACAACTAATTGAAAAAGCAATTGAGAAGGATAAAGAGTGGCGGAAATTGCTGAAAGATGTTAATGATTTAAGACATCAGAGAAATTTAATGGCAGCAAAGATTAAATCTGCGACAAAAGAGGAAAAACAGAAAATTATAATGGAAGCAAAAAAACTCTCAGAGACTGTCAAGGTGGCTGAAAATAATCTGAAAAATGTTGAGGAAGAATTGAATACCATTTTACTTTCGATTCCAAATATACTGCATGATAGTGTTCCTGCAGGTAAGGATGACACCCAGAATGTTCCAATTAAATACTGGGGCAAGCCAAAGGTTTATGTTGAATATGTTGAGGATTTCGATGAGAATGTCGAATTTGAAATTATTGAGAAAAAACCGTGCGGTCACGCTGATGCTGTTGAGCAGTCGGGCTGGGTTGATGTGGAAAGAGCAAGCAAAGTCTCAGGTTCTCGATTCTTCTACATGCTGGATGACCTCGTATGGCTGGATTTTGCAATAATGATGCATGCAATGGATATTCTTGGTAGAAATGGATTTAAAATAGTCAATCCACCTTATATGATGAAGAGGAAGCCATATGAGGGTGTAACAGCCTTTGAAGATTTTGAAGAAGTCATATATAAAATCGAAGACGAGGATCTGTACCTCATTGCAACATCCGAGCATGCAATTGCCGCCATGCATATGGATGAAGTTCTTGAAGAGGGCAGCCTGCCTTTACTCTACGCCGGAGTGAGCCCGTGTTTCAGAAAGGAAGCTGGAGCTCACGGAAAAGACACAAAGGGTATTTTTCGAGTCCATCAGTTCAATAAAGTCGAACAATTTGTTTTCTGCCTTCCTGAACAAAGCTGGAAATGGCATGAAAAAATGCTCAAGAACGCAGAGGTCATCATGCAACAACTCGGAATACCTTACAGAGTTGTTAACATCTGCACGGGAGATATAGGCATAGTTGCAGCAAAAAAATACGACATCGAGGTATGGATGCCTTCTCAGGGAAGATACAGAGAAATTGTATCCTGTTCCAACTGCACAGACTGGCAGAGCTATAGACTCAACATAAGGTATGCGGAAGAGAAGGGTAAGCCCTCAAAAGGCTTTGTCCACACCCTAAACTCAACTGCAATAGCGACCTCAAGAGCTATAACAGCAATAATTGAGAATTTCCAGCTTGAGGATGGAAGGGTTGAGATTCCAGACGTTCTGAAAAAATATCTTGAAACAATCGAGGCTGCACCCCTTGATTACCTTGAGCCGAAAAATTCTGAAAAAGAACAGTAAGATTTTATTTGCAGATTTCTCCAAATCAACTTCCATGAACAGTGAGTTCCACTGTGCCCTCTCATTATGAGACGTGCATGCCTCTGATAATGTTTACTTTTCCACAATTGTTATTATCACTATTTTACTTAATTACATATCGGGCGATGAATTATGCAGTATATCATGTTTGAAGAAAAGGGTATCAGCAATCTCGGAGCGTTATTGCTGTTACTGGCGGTAATTACCATGATCTCAATGATCACGTATCTCGGGGTTGCAAGTGTTCAGGCTGGTGTTGAAGGTGTTCAGGCAGCTCCATAAATTCTCCCGACCACAACAGACACATTCGAGACAGTCAAAAAAGTAAAATTCTCTATTTTTCAATTTATTTATGTGAAGTCAATATATCTCCCTCTTCACCATGGAAAAGCACCCTACTGGCTACTTGGAAGGATGAAAAAACTCGCCTTACCCCTTATTTCCATAATAATTGACGAATTTGGCGAAATAGAATTTTTTAAAAGAATCAGTGACCCCATTTTCTTCCAGTCATTCTCAAATGTTCTCGGGTTTGACTGGAATTCTTCAGGTTCAACCACAGTTCTAACAGGTGTTTTAAAATCTATTATCAATAATTCTGATTTCAATATCAGAATAGCAGGGGGTAAAGGGGCTGAGGGAAGAAAGACTCCTGAGCACATAGTAAAGTTCACAGATGACCTCGGAATAAATGGACGGGCTGAAGAACTTATAAAAATAAGCAGACTTGCCGCTAAAATAGATAATGCCGCCCTGCAGGATGGTTACGGAATATACCACCACACAATTATTTTCTCAGATAAATACTGGACTGTGATTCAACAGGGGTTGAATGAGAGAGAAAGGCTGGCAAGAAGATACCACTGGAGTTTTGAATCTGAGATACCTGTTATTGAAGAGGATATTCATTCCGGAATAGTTACTGAAAGAAAAGAGAGTAAAGTGGTGAACCTGATAGCAGATTCAAGTAAAAAAACAAGAAATCTTGTGGTTGATATCGTAAATGATGGCTCATTCAGAAGAGACTATAAAAAGCTCCTTACAATCACAAGGTACAGGGAGGGTCTGACTGTTCCAAAAAAGGTAAACTGGAGTGCTTTTGAGACTGCACACGATCTTCAGCTAAGAAACTTTGAAGATTTGCTTCTTGTTGAAGGAATAGGTGCCGCAAGTGTGAGGGCGCTTGTCCTGATTTCAGATCTGATTTACAATGTTGAATACGACAGACAAGACCCCGCAAAATATTGCTTTGCTGTTGGAGGAAAGGACGGAATCCCATTTCCGGTTGATAAAGAAAATTATGATGAGGTCATCGAATTTTTAAATGATGCTGTAAAGCAGGCAGAACTGGGTATTTTTGAGAGAAAAGAGGCTTTAAAAAGACTATCATCTATTACGAAATGAAATTTTTATTTTAAAAATATTTTAACCATACAAAAATAAAAATATGAATGATTTGCTGCACTTGGCTCTAACTGGACTGACTGAGGAGATGTGTCAGGTAATTAAGTTCTGAGAGCCAGTTTGATGTCAGCAGCCTTTACAGTCTTTCTACCAGCGTGTTTTGCAATCGCCACGGCTTTTCTGGCAATCTCTTCTGCGAAGTTCTCAAGAGCCTTTGCCATTTCACCAGTTGCACCTTCACTTACTCTTCTAGCTCCAGCATCTCTTATCAATCTGTCAATTGGAGCGTTTGGTAAATGCTTATGCCCACTCATCCAAACTCACCTCCACGAGTTATTATAAACTAATAAACTATTTAGTTATTTATAGTTTTTGCCAAAAATTGTAAAGGTCAGCTTTAAACAAATCAACAGCGCTCATACTGTTAAATTCCACCAATCTGACGATGAATTTACGAGAAGTATTGGCAAAATTAAGTCACATATAGTTACAATTTTATCACCTTCCATAACTTAACTCAACATGCAGATTCAGAGTTACTCATTCGGCAGAATTTGTATTGATGGGGTAGAATACTCAAACGACGTAATAGTTTCACAGGATTATGTAATCAACCCGAAGTGGTGGAGAAAAGAAGGACACAATGTACATCCTGAGGATATTGAAGATATTATCCGTGCAAATCCTGAAGTTGTTGTCTTTGGCATGGGCTCAAGTGGAATTATGAGGGTGAGTAAGCCTGTTATCGAAATACTCAGAGAGAGAAATATTGATGTAATCCAGCAGTTAACACGTGAGGCTGTTCAGACCTTCACCAAACTTGCTAAAGAAGGGAAAAAAGTTGTTCTTGCTGCACATTTAACCTGCTGAGTTCTTCAGTTCAGTTTTTTTACCATATACTCATAATTTTTTCTGTAACCAAATTTTCTATAATAGTCTCTTACGCCCACTCCGCTGATAACAGCAATTTTATCGTATTCCTGTTTTGCAATCTCTTCCGCAGTTGAAAGTAACCTCTCTCCGAATCCTTTATGTTGAAAAGCATTTTTCTCCATTCTTCCTATTGGTACAACCTCTCCATATACGTGCAGTTCCCTTACAAGTGCTGCATCAATTAAGGGTTTAATTATAGGTTTGTGTGGAAATCTGAGTCTGATGAAGCCTACAAGTGCATCGTATTCTGAAATCTCATATGAAATAAAATGTTCTATTCCTCTGGATGCTCTGTATTTTCTAATGACAAGTTCGGCATTATCAAAATTCTCAACACGTTTATGACCAACTTCTCTGCACCTGATGCATCTGCATGCATACCCGTACCCCCTCAATTTATCATGTATCAACTGTCTGATATTTCCCTTATCAAGCCCTATCGCACTGCTCACAGGTATGTCTCTCTGAATTCTCTGGACTCTCACCCATTCAGGTAGATATTGTTTGACCTTTGCTATTAACTCTACAACCTCTTCAGTGGTATAAGGCTGGTATTCTCCAGTTTTCCACATCTTATAAAGTTCCGTTCCTTCAACGACAAGGGTGGGGTAGATTTTCAGGTAATCTGGTTTAAAATTTTCATTTAAAAACAGCTTTTTAAACATAATCTCGTCTCTCTCTAAATTAGAGAAAGGCAATCCGGGCATCATGTGGTATCCAACCTTAAATGCTGAGTCTTTAAGAAGTTTTGTAGCCTCGATAACATCTTTTACCGTGTGCCCCCTGTTAATTTTGCCAAGGACATCGTCGTAAATACTCTGCACACCCAACTCCACTTTAGTTCCTCCGAAACCAATCATCTCAATAATATGCTCTTTTTTTGCATAATCGGGTCGGGTCTCAAAGGTAATGCCTGTACACCTCACTTTTGCTCTCTCATTCCTCATCTTGGCTTTTTGAATGTCATCGTCTTTTTTTCCATTCCTTTCAAATGCGTTCAGGGCATTGAATATTCCGAGCATGAATTCTTTTTTATATTCTGAGTTTCTTGCAGGAAAAGTGCCGCCCATTACGATGATCTCAACCTTATCAACATTGTGACCTATCGACCTCAGTTCTCTGACTCTTGCAGATACCTGCTCGAAAGAATCGAAATTGTATTGCTTCCCACGCTGGGCAGCAGGTTCAAGACCTATGTAACTCTGTGGAGTGCCTTTCTCAACTCCGCCGGGACACGGGATGCATTTACCATGGGGACAGGGTGATGGAGATGTCATGACCGAGACGACAGCAACGCCCGACAGTGTCCTGACAGGTTTAATGCGAAGTAATTTTTTTAATTTTCTGTATTCAGCTGCAAGATTTCTGTTATTCTCAAAATGCTTTAATATCTCTGCATCTCCGGGAATCGAAGAAAGTCTGTATTTTTTACTCACTGCCTTTTTAATACCTGAAATCTCCTTCTTATCTCCTGGTTTAGCTTTGGCTATTAACTCAGCAATTTCAATGCATGCTCTCCTGTAAGCTTCTGAATCCACATTCATCATCTGAAATCTTACTGAATATTAAAAATAATTACCCGTTAGACTGAACTGAAAAGTAATCTGTAAGAGAAGTAATATATCTGATTACGAGAAACAGAAATAACCAAGGAAAAAATTGTTGCCAAAGTATGATAATAGTAAGATATGGGGAAATCGGGCTTAAAGGAAAACTGCGAAAGAGTTTTGAGAATCTACTAATCAATAATATCAGGAATGTCCTGAAAAATAATGATTTCAAACCAAAAATCTCGTCAGACTGGGGGCGAATTTATGTTCACTCTTCCAATGAAAAAATTGCCAGACTAATTTCAGGTGTTTTCGGAGTAACATCCACAAGTCTAGCTTTTGAAACAGGCGCTACGATTGAAGAAATCACAGAAAAAGCCCTTGAACTCTCTGCTAGATTGATAAAACCAGAAGTGAGCTTTGCGGTTAGAGCGCGGAGGACAGGGGAACATGGATACAGTTCAATGGATATTCAGAGGATTGTAGGGGCGAAAATAAAATCAAAAATGGATGCGAAGGTGGATTTAAATAATCCGGAAGTTGTCATCCACATAGAGGTGAGAGAAGACCGCGCATTTGTGTTTACGTCAGTTTTTAGCGGATTTGGAGGATTGCCTGTGGGAAGTCAGGAGAGAGCATTATCTATAGTAAATGATGAGAAATCCCTCCTATCTACTTGGTATGCTTTACGTCGTGGTTGCGATGTCGACCTGCTTCACTCAAATGACGTAGAACACCAGGTACTTCAATCATGGGCATCCTATCGTGAAATTAAAGTAAATAAGAATGAATCTGGTATAGAAGAATTGATAAGGAGAGCATTTGAAATGGATTATAGAGGTGTATTCTGTTCAGCAACCTATCCTGAGCTTGAGATTTTGATAAGAAAGCGAGTTCTTGAAGAACGTAATAAGCCAGTCTTCTTCCCACTACTTCCACTGACCGATGAAGAAATTGAAAACGGAATTAAATTGGTAAAAAATTATTTTAAATCAGAGGATTGAGACTATAAAGGAGGAAAGTTAATGGATTTACTGAATGTGATTGTGGTATCAGCCTTACCTTTCTCTGAACTGCGTGGAGGGATTCCACTCGCGGTGTATTATGGTTTCAGTATCGCTGAGGCTTACGCTGCTGGAGTGGTCGGTAATCTTTTACCCATACCCTTTTTACTTCTGTTTCTTGAGCAATTAAGAAACTTTGCTTTGAGATTAAGATGGATTTCGACAGTTTACCTTTTTTTTGAGAGGAGAACTGAGAAGAGAAGAGAAATTATCGACAGGTATGGTTATTTTGGACTGCTTCTTTTCGTTGCCATCCCTCTTCCAGTAACAGGTGCATGGACAGGTTCTTTAATCTCATTTTTGTTGAAGCTCAATCCTTTGAGGGCATTTCTGTTTATCACAGCTGGAGTTCTTGTTGCGGGAGTTATTGTAATGGCGACTGTAATGGGCTTAATCTCCATTGCATCATTTATTAAACCCGGTATAGGGACGTGATTCAGGTGTTACGGTGAGAAAACATAGGGCAGAAAGGGAAAAAGATTATTATTCTGTTTCTCAAGAAACGGCGATGAATGCGTGAATATTTACTCCTCTTCCTGTTCTCCTATTATTCTAAAAATCTCTTCAAGAATGGAAAGCACTTTTCTACCTTTTTCAGTAATATAATAATCTGTACCTTTTCTCTCTACCAGTTTATACTGTATAAGCGTTTTAAGCTGTCTATCTACCACGCCAGGGTTCAGTTTTACCTCAAACATAATTTTTGAGAAGTTTAATGGCTGTTCGTTGAGAATGAAAAAAATGGGAAGTAAACCATTTTTTGAGATTGCCTTCAGGTATTTCTCATGGTCTTTTTTCAGCTCAAACTTCTTTTCCATACTGTCGTTATGATTTTATCATATATATTTTTTACCTGTTATTCTGTAAGTGGAATTATTTTTATATTATTATCAATTAAAATTTCTATAACCAAAAAAAGCTCAATCAACTAATAAATACTAAAATATTGTTATTTTGTAAAAATAAACAAATTTTGTCTCCAAATAAATCATGTCTTTTTGTGAGTCTCTCTCTTTCCTGTCTTCACTTCTTCTGTTGAGGTTTCTTCAACTTTTTCTTCTGAAACTTCTTCTTCAGGTTCTTCTCCAATATCCTCAGGTTCTTCTTCTCTGAAATCTTTTACCATCTCCGCTTCTTTCTTGAAAACTTCAACAATTTCGAGTTCATTGACGTCCAGATGTTTAAAGATTCCATTTACAGCAGAATACTTGCCAACCATGAAATACTGGTCAATTGACACTCCTCTCGGTATCTCTATTCTGATTTTTTTATCCTCTATCTTCACGTCAACGTGCTTTGCTGTGTAAATGTGGAATAAGGCATCAACTTTTTTCTCAGGTGCATCAATTTTTTCCTTTATTTCAAGTTCGAATTTAATTGTCTTGCCGGCGAAAGGATGATTGTAGTCTACAAGAACCCTCCTTCCAATTATTCTTTCAACGTATCCAAATTTGTCGTCGACCTGAATTCTCTGTCCAATTGCTGGCCTCTCCTTGAGTTTTTTGATGCTCACAAAATCCTTGTTTTTTGAGTCGTATTCTCCAAATGCTTTCTCAGGTGGTACTTCGATTTCTCCTTTAAATCCTATTTCTTTTCCCACTAAAGCCTCATCGAGACCTGTTATCACCTGTCTTTCTCCAACAACCACTGTTATGTCGCCATAATTCGCTCTTTCATTGAATATTCCATGTTCCTTGGCTGTCTCCTCATCTGTCGTATCAATGACCGTTCCATCTTCGAGTCTGGCAGTATATCCAATCCTGACAAAGTCATTAACTTTTATTTCTGAACTCATCTTTATCTCCTCCGAATCTTCTCTGAGCTGAATCTTTCAGCAAACTTTTAAGATTTGACAAGGTAGCAATAACCTTGCTATCAGAGTTATTGAAAACCCCGGGTCTGAAGGGTATAAAAATATTGGCGTGGAAAAGCAATTATTTAATTCAGGTAGGAGTTACTGTTTAGTGATGATATGATTGAGGTTGAGGTAAAATTCCCTGTTGAAGATGTTGAGTTTGTGGAGAAAAGGCTTGCTGAGTTTGCTGAGTTCGTAATTGAGAAGACAGAACATGACATATATTTTAATTCACCGTGGAGGGATTTTAAGGAAACTGATGAAGCCCTCAGGATTCGCAGAGATGAAGAGGGAATCAGTATAACATACAAAGGTCCGAAGATTGAAAATAAAACCAAGACAAGGGAAGAGATTAAATTAAAAATAAATGATTATGATTCAGGCATAATACTGCTCAGAAATCTTGGATTTTTTAAATCAGGAGAGGTTTTAAAGAAGAGAAAGGTATTTCGAGTTCAGGATGCGGTTCTTTGTTTAGACGACGTAAAACATCTTGGAAATTTTCTTGAGATAGAGATACAATCAGACAAAAATGAGATTGAGAAAAACGTTGAAAGAGTTTTTGATTTGGCAAGAAATTTCGGATTCACCCAAGAACAGAGCACAAGAAAATCATATCTTGAGTTGCTTGAAAACATCAGATAACGAATATATCTCCGTTTCTTGGAGAGTATGATTCGATTCCTATCTCGCTCCTTATCCATTCGGAGAAACTTTTCGACTCTTCTCCATGAACGGTAAATACTATTTCTGCCCCACTGTCTGCTACCCTTTTTACGAGCTCTTTAAGCTGTCTATCATCTGCATGTGCAGAAAAGTCGTACTGTTCTACGCCCATTTTCAGGTTAACTGTTCGCATACCAAGATTTATTACACCTCTGTTAAGGGCGCTGTCTCCATTTGTTCCTTCAACCTGGTATCCTGTCAGCAGAATTCTGGATTTTTCGTCGTTGTATAGCCTTGATACGTAGAATAATGCGGGTCCACCATTTAGCATCCCAGCAGTGGTTACAATTGCTGCTGGCTCTGTCAGAATGTTCTCCCTCTTACCTCTTTCAACAGGAATACTTCTTTTGAGAGCTTTTTTAAGTCTTTTTGAATTATTTATATACTCGGGATACTTTTCAAGAATTTTTCCTACCTCTTTACCCATTCCATCTATATATGTTGAGATTCCGTATCTATCAAGAATCATCAACACTTCCTGAGTCCTTCCTACTGCAAATGCTGGAATTATTGCATGTCCTCCACACTCTACAGTGTCCGCAACGGCTTCCACAAAAGCCTCCTCAAGTTTCTCTCTTGGCTGATGATTCACCCCATAATACGTACTCTCTATAATCAGAACGTCAGTTTCCGGGTAATCTGTATCTGCCGATTTGAGTAACCGCGTATCTTCGAGCTTGATGTCTCCCGTATAGAGTACATTAATGTCCTTAGCCATGTGTACACTGGCACTGCCGGGAATATGTCCTGCATTGTAAAATGTAACCTCCCAGCCGTCAAGAGTCTCAGGCACCCCATAATTTACCTCTATTGTGTTACTCTCAAATTGTCTGAATTCTTTTTTTGAGTAAGGCGGAGTTTCAAGTAGATTCATTGAGTCTTTGAGTAGAATACCAGACAGTTCTCGTGTCGGTGATGTCATATAAATAAGCGGATCATAATCCATAAGATTCGGTGCTACACCAACGTGGTCGAGATGGCCATGGCTTATTACTACATGTGATGGGGAAATTCCATTTAATGGAAACTCTGGAGGATCTGACGGTTTCATACCGTAATCTAACATCAAAGAGCCGATAGATACTGCTGATCTTCCTACTTCTCTACATCCACCGAGAAATTGTATTGTCGTCACTCCTGAAACCTTCTTGATGATATAATATATATATTTCGGTGTTGGAAAAATCATGAGAATATTCCCCGAATAAAGATTCAGTAGTGGTCAGGTAAAAAAATTTAAATACCCTGTTGGATTCAGGAGACAGTCTGAAAAATAATCTCAATGCATACGTAATTTGACAGAGGAACTCATGATTTGCCGTCAGATTCAAATAAAGCTGAATAAAGAGTGGCACAGGGATGAGCAAAAGACTTATAAAGCAAAAAGGGATAACATAGATTTACCTCAAATTCAGCATTGATATAACGTTGCGAAGAAATCAGACGTTATACATGCTGGTTTGATTTGTATCCGCGATATCTGGCAAGTGCCCTGAAATTTGGCATAACGCTTTGTATGAAGGGCAAATTCCCATTCGCGGAAAATTGATGAAGACTGCAGATTTTGCGGTCTGATATGGGCTTGTTGACAGGGTAAATCCAGTGTATTTGGGATGTGTTTACCGCACTCCCCCATCCAATTCTGGTTGATCCTGCCAGAGGCTGCTGCTATCTGGTTGAGACTAAGCCATGCTAGTCAAGGGGCTTGCTTCGGCAAGCACCGGCGAAATGCTCAGTAACACGTGGACAACCTACCCTCGAGAGGGGCATAACCCCGGGAAACTGGGGCTAATTCCCCATAGGTCATGGATACTGGAATGTACCATGACTGAAAGCTCCGGCGCTCGAGGATGGGTCTGCGGCGGATTAGGTTGTTGGCGGTGTAGCGGACCACCAAGCCGAAGATCCGTACGGGCTGTGAGAGCAGGAGCCCGGAGATGGACCCTGAGACAAGGGTCCAGGCCCTACGGGGCGCAGCAGGCGCGAAAACTTCGCAATGCACGAAAGTGAGACGAGGTCAGCCAGAGTGCCTGTGCATAGCGCAGGCTGTCCGGGTGCCTAAACAGCACCCGATAGCAAGGGCTGGGCAAGGCCGGTGGCAGCCGCCGCGGTAATACCGGCGGCCCGAGTGGCGGCCACTATTATTGGGCCTAAAGCGTTCGTAGCCGGTTTGGTAAGTCCTCCGGGAAATCTGGTCGCTCAACGATCAGACTGCTGGGGGATACTGCCAGGCTAGGGACCGGGAGAGGTCGAGGGTATTCCCGGAGGAGGGGTGAAATCCTGTAATCCCGGGAGGACCACCTGTGGCGAAGGCGCTCGACTAGAACGGGTCCGACGGTGAGGGACGAAGGCCTGGGGAGCGAACCGGATTAGATACCCGGGTAGTCCAGGCTGTAAACGATGCGGGCTGGGTGTCACCGGAGTCACGAGCTCCGGTGGTGCCGGAGGGAAGCCGTTAAGCCCGCCGCCTGGGAAGTACGGTCGCAAGACTGAAACTTAAAGGAATTGGCGGGGGAGCACTACAACGGG
>MTMJ01000050.1 GCA_002010045.1 Archaeoglobus sp. JdFR-22
TGTCAATGTCCTTTTGATTGGGATGGTTGTAGCTGTTGGTATAAGAGAAAAGAGAGTCTTGCAGAGGTTGGCTGAGATGTGAGTTGGCAAGTACCTTAATTTTTATGTATCCAAAAATGTGTTATTCCATAAAAGATTTAATTTCATTTATAAATTTACAAATCAAAAAATTTTTAAATATTGAAAAAATTTACATCATATGCAATTGCAATCTCTCATTCCAAAATTTGAAGGTAAGAGAGTAAGAATTGTTTATGATGTTGCATATCCTACAATCAGTTTGCTTTATGGCCATATTCTCCCGTATTTCAACTCAAAAAAACTTATTTTCATTGTTTATGCTGATTTCATCTGCAGAAGGCTCAGAGAGATGTATAGGTCCATGAATAGCGATAATCTGCCAGTTACCAGTCAGTTGAATAATGCAAATCTGATAAAAATTGGCAAGAAAGAGTGCTTTCCATTTGTTAATGGAGAGTGTGTTGGAAGTGGCAGATTGACGTTAATCTCCGAAGAAAGCATTTTTGATGATTTTGAGAGCGTTGATAGGATTGCAGTAAATATAACAAATGAAAATGTTACTGTACTTGCAGGGCTCTACCTGCTACCTGCAGTATATGGTTTCTCCGCAATAGAAAGTATTTACAGAATTTTTTGCAAAATGCCTGAGGATGCAACTGTCTTTTCTTTTTATCCGAATGGTTTCCTTGACAAGCACCTCAATAAATCTCTTGAGAAGTTATACGATGTGATTATTCGTGTTAAGAGGGAGGATGAGCTTTTTTACTTTGGAGAAGAGATGTACCTCATTGGAATAGAACAGAGTATAATCAAGGACATAAAACCGGGATATGCAAGGTACAGAATTGGAGAGGAGTGGAATCTCTTGAAAGTATAAACTCTCATAGTTGTCATAATACAATCGAGATTTTGTTAGAAGTATCAACCTAATGAGTATTTACAAAAAACTTAATATACTTTTATGATTATTATTGTTATAAGGAGAAGGTGAGATGCATGGTTGTAAAAATCCTTGTAGTCGACGATTCGCAGTTTATGAGAAAGTTATTGACGAGAATACTGGAATCACAGCCGGGATATACTATAGTCGGTGAAGCAGAGAACGGAGTAGAGGCTGTTGAGAAAGCTAAACAGTTGAATCCTGATGTTATTATGATGGACATCGTAATGCCAATAAAAGACGGAATTAAAGCAACAGCAGAGATCAAGGGCCTTGGAGGGCAAACAAAAGTTGTCATGTGCACTTCTGTGGGACAGGAGGAGAAAATGAAACAGGCAATAATGGCCGGGGCAGATGGCTATATCACAAAGCCTTTTCAGGGTCCAAAGGTAGTGGAGGCGATACAAGGGGTACTGAACTGATACTGATTGTTAGCACAGGAGGCTGATATCATCATAAAAACCCTTATTGTGGACGATTCAAAGTTCATGAGAACCATCATTGCTGATATACTTAATTCTGACCCTGAAATTGAAGTGATTGGCGAAGCTGAGAATGGATATCGCGCTATAGAACTCGTTGAACTGCTGAAACCCGATGTAGTAACGATGGACGTTGAGATGCCTGAAATGAATGGTATTAACGCTTTGAGAGAGATAATGAAGATGTCAAAGCCTCCTGCTGTTGTGATGCTCAGCGCCCTTACTCACGAAGGTGCGGATGCCACCCTTGAGGCGCTCAGTCTTGGTGCGGTTGATTTTATACCCAAGCCATCAGGAACAATCTCCCCAGACCTGAGGAAGACTGGTATGGGCATTATCGAGAAGGTGAAGACAGCAGCAAATGCCAATATTGCCACTGTGGCTAGTAGAGTCAAAGCCGATATTCCAGTAAAGCCTCTTGATAAGCTGATTGTGATTGGAGCCTCGACGGGAGGACCTCCTGTCATTGAGGAAATTCTGTCAAATCTCCCGCTTAATGCAAGATTTAAAGTGGCTGTCGTTCAACATATGCCCAAGGGATTTACTCGCAGATTTGCACGCAGGCTCGATAACATTTCTGAATATAATGTTGAGGAAGCGGTTGATGGGGATACTCTCGGGGATGGACAGGTGTTAATTGCACCGGGAGATCACCATATGGTTCTCGAGAAGAACGGAGATATTTCTGTAAGACTGAATAAGGATGCACCGATCAACAACGTTCGCCCATCTGTCGAGCCAACTTTGATTTCGGCATCGAGGATTTGTGGTTCAAACACGATTGCTATTATTCTCACCGGTATGGGTAAAGATGGGCAGCTTGGCGTTCAGTTCGTCAAGAAGGCAGGTGGGAAGGTAATTGCTCAGAGTAAAGAGACTTCGGTTGTATTTGGAATGCCCATGCGGGCAATTGAGACCGGATGTGTTGATGTGATTGCACATTCTTCAGATATTGCTAAAGCAATTTTAAGACTTTCAGGAGGGTATTGATGGATTCCGAGTATATTGAGGTGTTTGTTGAGGAATGCAAGAGTCTTTTGACCGATTTAAATAACTTACTACTTGAACTCGAAAATAACCCGGACGATGTTGAAACCATGACATCCATCTTCCGCATAGCTCATACACTGAAAGGCAACAGTGCTGCAATGGGGTATGAGAGTTTATCCAGTATTGCTCATGCGGTTGAAGATTTACTCGATTCTTTACGTCAGGGAAAGAAAAAAATGAATAATGAAATCATGAATTTGATATTCGAAGGAGTGGACATGATTGGTCTGCTACTTGAAGAAGTAATCGAATCGGGTCAGACAGGTTCAAATCCTGAAGAATTAATCTCAAAAATCAGAAGTAATCTCGAGGAAGAGAAAGAAGTTGAGAATGAGGGAGGCTTTACAGTACAGGTTAAAGTCAATCCGGACTCTCAGATGAAGGGTATTGATGCGATGCTGATTTTGAAGAAAATTGAAAATATTGCAGAAATCCTGAGTTCTTCCCCTTCAGGGGAGGAGATATCAGATGGTAAATTCCGGGATTGGTTTGAGCTCAACCTTAAAGGAAGTCTCGAAAAAATAAGTGATTTACTCGGAAATCTTCCGCAGGTTAATGATTTCAGGTTTGGCAAGAAAAAAGATCCCCCATCAGAGCAAATAGAAGAAGCGGTCTCTTTGACCGAGGCTGATGATGAAAAAGTAATTGAGGATAATTCTGCCGGATATGAAAAGACGAGATTGGGCGACAAGTTTCGCTCGGAGAATATACAGTCAATAAGAATAAGCATTCACAAGCTTGATGAACTGATGAATCTTGTTGAGGAGCTTGTTGTAAGAAAACTGAAGCTGGAAAATACCCTGCCTCAGGAAGTGAAGAAGGGAATAGGAAGCGAATTCTCAACCTTTGATAGAATAATAAGCAGATTGCAGGATACCGTTATGGATTTGCGACTTATACCGTTAAAGCATGTTGTCGACAGACTTCCAAGAGTTGTAAGAGATTTGAGCAAGTCTCTCGGGAAAGAAGTGAACTTCGTAATAGAAGGAAAGGATGTGACAGTTGACAGAACAGTTCTTGATAAGATTCAGGATCCCCTTATTCACATGATAAGGAATGCAATTGATCATGGGATAGAGATGCCAGATGAGCGGGAAAAAGCTGGAAAGAGCAGAACAGGTAATTTAACTCTCAAAGCAATGAAATTGAAGGATCATGTGGTCATAGAAGTCTCAGACGATGGAAAAGGGCTTGATGTTGATAAGATAAAGGAGAAAGCAATTGAGAGAAATCTAATAACTGAAGAGAGGGCTGAGGAATTATCAGATGAAGAAATTTACAATCTCATTCTCATGCCAGGGTTCAGTACCGCTGATACGGTAACGGACGTTTCAGGAAGAGGAGTTGGCACGGATATCATCGTAAATACTGTCAAATCTCTGGGTGGTTCAGTGGAGGTGAAGTCAGAGAAAGGCAATGGGACTGCATTCAGGTTACGCTTACCACTATCCATGGCGATAAGCCAGATACTCCTCATAAGAGTTGGAACTGAGAAGTATGGAATTCCACTTAAAGAAATTATAGAGGTGAAGCCAAGGTCAAAGTGTGAAATCAGGCGGGCTGGAGGTGTTGACAGGCTCGTATTTCGTGACTCAATTATTCCTGTTATTCACCTCAACCGTGTTCTTGAAATTGATTCTAATGTTGATGGAAAGATGTTGGTAATAGTTACATCACTCGATGATAGAGTTGCCCTTGCATGCGATTATGTTCTTGAGCAGAAAGAGGTTGTAGTGAAGTCCCTCGGAATGCTAAAAAGTGTTAAAGGGATTTCCGGGATCTCAATTCTTGGAGAGGGTGAGGTTATACCCATTCTGGATATAAACACACTTCAGGAGGTGAATAAATGAGAATAGACCTTAATAAGTTGATGAAACTGAATAAAATGGCAAAAGAAGGAGCACAGAATGTTGCTTACAACCTTTCTCAGATGCTTGGAATCGATGTCGAGATGAAAGTCGCAAAAATCGAATTCGTTGACCTATCCGATGTTCCAGATGTGATTGGTGATAGAGAAGTAATCGGTGTATACCTGACGTTTCAGGGTCTGCCTTCAGGATTTCTCGTTGTCCTTTTTCCAACAAAAAGCGCCAAAAAGATAACAAATCTTCTTCTACAGGGGATTGAAGAGAGCAATGGCGACGGATTTTCGGAGATGGATTTATCGGCTATAAGTGAAGTTGGCAATATAATCACAAGTTCCTTCATAGATGGCTGGGCAAATCTGCTGAATAGCGAGATTAATATTTCCACTCCACAGACTGTCCACGACATGGGTTCTGCTGTCATTGACCCGATTCTGATTCAGATAGCTCAGCAGTACGATAACGCTTTTCTGTTTAACAGCTATATCAAAGCGAAAAATGAAGACATAAACTGCGAATTACTTGTGATTCCTGAACTGGAGAAATTGATGGAAGCAATTGATAGACTATGACTCCAGTCAGAGTGAAAATGGCAGAGTATATCGTCTCGAACAGTGATAGTATCCTCAAAACAACTGTAGGTTCATGCGTGGCAATAGGGATTTATGATGGAAATGGAATCGGGGGTCTTGCACATATAATGCTTCCCGAATGTAATGGCAGGACTGATTTAGTAGGGAAGTTTGCTGACACTGCAATTCCGGCAATGGTCAGGGAGATGGAGAAAATGAATGCTGACATAAGTAGATTGAGAGCAAAAATTGCTGGCGGAGCTCAGATGTTCACTCTGCCCTCCTCACTCGCAATTGGCGAGAGAAACATAGAAAAAGTGAAGAAGATTCTGAGAAAATTTGGAATAAAGCTCATTGCAGAGGATACAGGAAAAAACCATGGGAGGACAGTTGAATTCCACACTTCAAGCGGGAGAATGGTTGTAAAAAGATCAGAAAAAATTATTGCAGAACTATGAGACTGCTCGATTATGTAAAAAATGACCTTGGATTGAGTGCGTACAAGGACAGCTATCTGCTGCGAAGACTCAACTCAAGAATGGTCAGAGTTGGTACCACTTCTGAAGAAGAATATCTGAAGCTATTGAAGACGAGCAGAAAGGAGCTTGATGCCCTAAAAGATGCTCTGAGTATAAACGTGACAAGCTTTTTCAGAAATACTGAAGTTTGGGACAAATTAAAAGAACTGTTGAAGTGCAAAAGCTATGTGAAAATATGGAGTGCTGCCTGCAGTGAAGGGAGAGAGCCGTATTCTCTTGCAATAATATGCGAGGAAATCGGAACTAAAGCAGATATTATTGCAACAGATATTGATGAAGATGCACTGAATATTGCAAAAAAAGGTGAATACAGCAACGTTGAAGAGGAACTATCTTATCTGAAGAGTATAGATAGATATTTTACAACTCAAAACGGAAAGGTTACTGTAAAACCATTTCTGAAGACGGGCATCAGGTTTATCAAACACAATATGATAAGTGACCCTCCACCTTCGAGGGATTTTGACTTTGTACTGTGCAGAAACTTCCTGATTTACGTCGAACAGGAGCATAAGCCAGTTATAGCCCAGAATATTGCAAAAGCTCTTAAAAAAGACGGGATACTTGTACTCGGGAAAACAGAGACCCTTCCGACCGAAGGATTCTTCGAACCACTGGATAGAGTGAATAAAATATTCAGGAAGGTCTGATGGACTTCGAGAAACAGTATCGAGTTTTCGTAATTTCATTTTCCCTCTGTATCGTCTTTTACATATTTGGAGAAGCAATAACTTCATTTACTGCTGTTCAGGATTTTATACTGAAAGTTTTAATGAAGGGCGCAGTATTTCTGCTGATCTTCTTAATATCATTACTCTTTCTCGGAGGTCTGAGCTTTATGGATGTTCACTTTATTTATGCTCACCTTGTAACAATGATTGTTTTTGCAGCTTACGGAATCTTTCTTACAGCAGACAATCTTTCTTACATGCTAACATCAAAATGCCTGCTCTGTTTCCTTCCTTTTAAAATACCTGCCCAGATTCTGTTCCTTAAAACAAGGTATTTTATCATAATCATTTCCATTGCCATAGCAGTAGTGTGGGATATTCTGGAAATCAAAGAAACTCCCAAAAAATTTTTGAGAGAAAGATTGTCTAAAAAGTTATTCAGAACCTAAAGCCTCGCTTGCAAGATTCTTGCCTCTTGTAGTAAGTATAACTTCCTTTCTTTTTCTAACTTCTTTGAGAACCTCGAGTTCTATCAGTCTGTCGAAGATACTCTCAACCTCGTCCACATCCATGCCAATAAAATTCGGAATTTCGAAAGGAGATACCCCGGTGTAAAGGGACATAATTATCTGCTTTTCTGACTCTGAAAGAGATATATCTGCTGTAACTCTGTCAAAACTCCCGAATATGAAGTTATGGAGAATGTTGAGAATGCTTGCTTTGGCATGTATGTAGCATTCCACTGAGAACTCCATTTCGTCTTCTTCTTCGGAGAATTGCAAATCAAGAATGTTTTTTAGTTCGCCGTCGACCTCTCTCTTATCCTTTTTCACGAGCTGTATTTTGTCAAGATCAATTTTTGCCATTTTTCCTGATTCTGTAACAATTCTGATTTTTGTGCCCTTGATTCCAATCTGACCTTTCTCCCACGTAACGTTACTCTGCACAACACCCCCCTTTTTCACCGGATACTTTACCAGAACTATTTTTTTATTTAATAAAATTTCTGTAAGTGATTGTTTAAACTCCTCAAATTCTTCTCTTTTGCTCGAGGTCAGAACGCTTATGATGTTCTCCTTTTCTACTCCAAAATGCCTGACAAGAAGATAAAAAGGTGCTGTTCTCAAATTATCACAGATATCAAACCTCCCCCCTACATCAAAAATCCTTGCAAGACTGATTTTTTTCTTTTTATTCTTGCTTATCATCCAGATATTCTTATTGGATAAAATTATTCTGCCGGGTATCCATTGTGAGTCTCTGAATCTTTTCTCGTTAATCGCAACGGGAGAGATGAATTTCCCGACAATATCTTTGATTTTTACTTCACTCATTACAATAATTATACGAACTTATTTCTTAAATCTTTCGATTTTATTAATCGCCTGAAATGCAACTCTTCTCACTTTTTCACTCTCATCCTCAAGAGCTTTCTGCAACATAATTTTGCCATTTTCATCCCCAATTTCTCCAAGAATCCAGCAAACAAGCTTTCTGACTTCTTCATCCTCGTGGTTGAACGTCCCCTCCAGCTTCTCCGCAACACCGGGTATTCTTGCAAGAGATGTTGCTGCAAGTCTCTTCTCTTCCATTTTTCCTCTGTCAAGAATCTTGACGAGAATATCTGCTCCCCTCGGGTCAGCGAGCTGACCAAGAAGCCAGATTGCGTTTCTTCTCACAGAATTACTCGATGATGTCTTCACAGCCTCAATAACGACATTTACAACGTCAGGAGAGCTCTCTAACCTCTTACTTATCGTTTTCCTGACTTCCTCACTTCTTGAAGGCGGGATTTTTGACATCGTGGCAAGAAGAGAATGTATTGCTGCAATCCTCACATCTCTCACACTATCATTTAATGATTCAAGAAGTGCATCAATAGTTCGCTCCCCTCCTTTCTCAAGTATCATTGCTGCAAGCTCTCTGATTCTTGGATTGGGGTCATGAATACAGTCTTTTATTTTCTCAGCATGCTTTGGGCCAATCTGAATATCTTCAAGAGCCTCCAGAACAGATTTTCTGACTTCGATACTCTCATCATCGAGTCTTGATAGTAGCGGATTGATTGCACTTGAGTCGCCAATCATTCCGAGAGCAATCACTGCAGCATTTCTGACTTTTACTGAAGAATCTTTTAATACAGATATTAGAGGTTTTACTGCTCTTTTATCGCCCAGCCTCCCGAGAGCAATTGCTGCATTAATCCTCAGGCTTGTATCTTTTTCCTTCAAAATATCCATCAGGCGATTCACGAGTGCCCATGGAGCTTTCTTAACTTTTTCACCACTTATCTTCTCCACGAGTAACCTCAATGTTTTCTCATCCGACCATGCAATGGCTTCTGCTGCAGCACTTCTCAACTCCTCTTTCTCCTCGTTTAGAATGGCTTTAATCAGAATCTCAATTGCCCTGTCCCCTCCTATTTCACCGAGAACTTCGAGAGCTCTTGCCCTTGTCATATCACTTTTCGAATTGAGATAGATGTCTATTACAGAATTAACATCCTTTCTCTTCCCGAGTTCGTACAGGCTTTTCATGCTATCACGAATATGTCTTACATTATATATATAAATTAAGTATTATTTAGATTGACACCATATTGCCCATCCCTTCTGATACCGCCAGCCCGCACAGTCCTGAAATCCACATCATCATGACAAAGTGGAAATATGCATTAACCTGATGCCCGCCATCAACAATCTTTATCATCACAGAGGATAACATCGAGTGAATCAGAAGAAGCATTGCTATCATGAAATCAACTTCTTCGATACTATAAAGCTGGAGATTTATGAAGTTTGCAGCAGGAACATCACCGGATAACGTAATCACATTGAGTGAGTTAGCCATCATATTTACGACCATGAGACCAACATAAAGGGCGAATGAGAGACTTGCGGTAATACCATACAGAACACCTATAAGAGTTGTGGTCGTCTGACTTCTAAACGTCCTTAACGACCTCATCTTCTCAACGTTCTTCGCTATAATTTTGCCCAGTTTCTCAGAAACACCCCCTTTTATTCTCGCATCTACATACATCTCGCTAAATCTGTGAATGATGAATGATTCACATTCTTTCATAAACATTCGCCATGAAAGTTCCTGATTTATTCTCATGTTCAGTCTTTTATAGAGATTTTTCACCTCCCGGGTCAGTGGACCGAAATCCTTGTACTGAAGTGTCCTCAGTGCATATGTTGTGGTCGTCTGTTTTGCTGATTCGGCAGCTCCGAGTGACCGTATAAAACTTGGAAACTGCTTGTCTCTCTCTCTGACTATCTGTTCAAATTTTCTTGAGATTATACCCGGAAGGAACAGAGGCGTGAATGGTATGGCGAGCCTCATTATCAGGGGAAGGTCATTAATTACCGGGATGGGATACCCGAGAGAACTCAGGAGAATAACCATCAAGAGAATGCTGATGATACCGAATGAGATAACTATTGCTTTCTCAATTTTTTTCTCTGAGGTTGTTTTGGAGTCGAATTTGCCCCATAGCGGGTCTTTAGGGACGCGAGAATACATTGCGTAGAGAAATGCGAGTTCAACAATTGCGAAAAGAATTACCGTTATAACTATCAGCAATGTTGGTGAAGTTCCGGTTATCGCAGGCAGAATTGTCGCAAATACAACCGCAAATGCAATGGACAATACCATGGAGAGAAACAACTCTTTAAATATATCCACATCTTTTAAAGCGTTAACATACATTGTCTCAAATTCAGACATAATTACTTCCTGCTCAGACATTAAAAAGTCCTCGATGGGTTGACCGGCATCCACATTATATGCAAACCTCTCCAGAAAATCTCTGAATATTCTGCTCGGACATCTCTTTGCCTGAAACTTGCACGCCTCAGGAATACTCATTCCCCACTCATCAACAAGTCTGTAAATCAATCTTGCCTGTCTGCTCAACTCCTGATACTCCTTCCTCTCTCCAATCAATTTAAACAGTCCCTTCCTCTCAACTTCAGCAGTAGAAAGCGTGCCTGCATGAGTGATGAAAAGGTGAAGATTCTGGTCTATCTCTATTCTCTTCCTATCCACCACTGCCTTTGGATAGAGCATTGACAGAAGAAGTCCGAAAAGAGGGATGATAAGAAAGATGAAAGAGGCATTACCGAGAAGACTTCCAGCAAAAACGTATAGAGAAACTCCTGAAATAAAAAAAACGATTGTTATGGGCATTGCAAACTTGATGAAGTATTCCTTTGGTTCTATTCCAATTACTTTGAATGCATACTGGTAGTCCATAATATCAACTCAATATATACTGAACGGTAAGCCATCAATCCCATTCAGTCTGAACGACTTCAAAATCTCATTAACCTCATGATAATCGAAAATCCTTTCCTGAACCATTCTGTCAACAATTTTTGTCCTCAGCTCGAGTTCTTCATAAATCTTCTTTCTATCTGCAAAACCGAGTTTCAGGGCGATTTTTTCTTCAAGAACATATGAATTTGCATAACCTTTGAAGACAATTTCGTCCTTGGTATAGTCGTACTCAAAAGTCTCTCTCGAAACAATACCATTGAACTTTTTGGAATAACCTTCAATTTCCTGAAGGCTTGTTACCCTTCTGACACCCTTACCTTTAATGAAATTCTGGAACAGTGCAAAGTCCAGAGCTCCGACAAACGGGATAGGAACGTTGATGGGGTCACTTGTAATTCTCTGTACAAGAGATTCAATCGTACCTGCGTGGAATGTGAATGCGGTTGCATGCCCGGTCTGCATAGCCTGAAATGCAATTCTGCCTTCCTCACCTCTCACCTCACCAATGATTATATAATTCGGTCTGCTCCTCAATGCAGCCTTGAGCAGGTCAAACATATTGACTCCGCCCCTACCCTCCTCCGCCTCTCTCGTCACCATCTGCTGCCATGCGTTGTGAGGGGGCAGAACTTCAGGAGTATCCTCAACAGTATATATCTTGGCATCATGGTCAATAAAGCTTAAAGCAGCGTTCATTGTCGTGGTTTTACCGCTCGCAGTCTCACCACTTATAATGAAGCTCATATCATTTTCAAGGCATAACCAGATGTATGCCGCAAGCTCTGCCGACCATGTCCCCCATTTCACAAGCTGTGTAAATGGGAATGGTACATCTTTGAATTTTCTTATTGTCAGGGATGAACCTCTGTATGAGACGTCATCGCTGTAAATCAGGTTCAGTCTAGAACCATCCGGGAGCTTTGCATCAATGATAGGATGTGCATCTGTTATTGGCTTTCCAATCCTCTCTCCCAGTGCTTTGAGATACCTCTCGTATTCCTCCTCATTATCCCACTTTATGTTCGTTCTGACCATGTCGAATACTCTGTGCACCCCATAGGTGATTTCTCTGGTAATGACGTGGATATCCTCAAAATACTTGTCTCTTATCATAGGTTCAAGTGGTCCAAGACCCACAATATCCCTGTTTAGTCTGTATCTGAATTTGTCGTAAGTTTCTTTTGTAACCTCGATTTTTCCGGTGATATTGAATAACTTGCTGAATAATCCTCCTGACTCATTTCTGGGATGCTTTCTAATGGCTACTGTTTTAGAGAGTACGTCCTCAATAATATCTGTAAATTCCTCATCAGACTCTGCCGGCTTTTCTTCAATTGATTTCTCAAGCACAGCTTCTCTGACAGTTTTGTACTTCTGAAATTCATCCTCTTTGAGTGTCGGTTCGATTACGAGATACTTGGTTTCCTGTGCAAGCTCACCCCATACATGGGCAAAAAGAAGGTCTCCAATACGATATATCACATTGGGTCTCTTTGTTTTGTCATCCTTGGTCAATTCTTCACGAAATTCTGGATACTTACCAGTAATCTTTTTAAAATTAACCAGATGATCCTTCAGATGTGGATATTTATATGCCAGATTTTTTAACTCGGCATCAAGTTGCGCCGGCATAATCACCTATTATACAACTGATCTTGCTTCAACAACAATTCCTACTCCAGCCCTGACAGAGAAACCTATTTTACATCCAACCTGTTCTCCTCCACCCGCAAACCTGTTTACGTTGATTGAACGTCTGATTTCACTTCCTACTTCCATCATCTCAATGTCAAAGTAAACATCTGCTACAGACCTGAACGGATTTATCACGTCTTCAGAAAGATTTGTGGGGTCGACGGTAAGAATTATAGTCTTCCCCTTCCCTATCATATCTCTGAAGTAGGAAATGATAGAGAGGGCAGCATCCCTCCCCTGATCCTGTCTTACAAGGGAATCAAATGTAGCATCATTCCTCAAAATTGCATCGAAAGTGTCGATCGCTATTACGTCCGGCTTCCATATAATTTTCGACTGAGTCATTCGCTTAAGAAGTTCTCTTTTGCCTTTGAATTTACCAAGGTCTGCGTGAAGAAAGAGTAAGTCCTCATTAAGCAGGTGTGTCTCAATTTTTTTGTAGCCGAGAGAATGCATCTGAGTCAGGAATCTTGTCACCCTGAGTTCAGTTGAGATCAGTGTAACCCTGTATCCTGCCTCGCACAGCCCGTAGGCGAACCTCTGAGTCAGTGCACTTTTTCCTGCCCCATAATTCCCTTCAATGAGTACAATCGCGCCTTCTGGCAATCCTCCTCCGAGATGCTCATTAACCCTGTCAATATTCTCTAAATCAACCGAATACATCCAAATCACCTGCACAGGTATTCATCACTATAATAATTGTTATCAAATTAGCTAATAAACCTTACTGAAAAAAACTCATGAAAAAAAAGCTCACAGGAAAATTATTTCAGATTATTAAAAAATTATTAAAAAATTATATCCTGAATTTCATCTCATCCCATTCATTCCCTCTGACATATACTCTTATACTGTGAGTACCTGAGGAAAGAGTTGTGTTGATAGTTATTTTAGCAACATCTGAAGGTTGCCACTCACTGTTGCCTGAAAGGGACGAGACTGAGTAGTTTGTATAATAAACGCCGTCTATAATCACGTCAAACATCTTTTTGTCCAGAGCAACGGTCGATTCTCCGGTATTTTTGGCATAAATTATTACAGGGTTGTTGGAGACGTTATCAGGATCGTTGATTATTGTTATGTCATCTTTTATACTTTCCACAAGGGAGCGGCTTTTCTGATTGAATACGTTGGAGGTCTCCTGAACCGTGCTAAGCATCACTGCTGCAACAACTGAAGAGACAACAAGAGCAGCGACGAAGAAAATCATCTGAGTTACTGAATCAGATGCCATCTAACCACTCCAGTATCCGGATATGCCATTATGTGCAATCACCTTGACCCTTGAAGGGCTCACAGTCGAGCTTACTTCTATTCTTAAAACCTCTTCTGGAATCCAGATTGTAACATTCTCTCCGTCAACACTGGTGGAAATTATGTTGTCTGTGTAAAAAACCCCGTTTATCAGAACATCGATTTTATCTGCCTCAATTACAGTGTTGCCATCATTTGTTGCATTGATGATAACTATTCCCGAGCTATAAGTAACATTATTCACTGTAATGGTTGTATGCAACTGTTCCGAATCTATTTCATTTTTTACGTATTCAGCCTTCCTCAGCAACTCGTAATTTGAACTGAGTGTGTTAAAAATAATAGAGGCGGAAACCACCATAGCTATCAGGAGAATAGCACTAGCAATTGCTGCTGATGGCATGTTCTGTTGTTACTACTTCGCTGACATCTCTCTCAAATTCCTCTAAATCTTTTAAAACCTTTTCAATCTCCTCAATATCCAGCTCAACCCCGCTGAGTTTCGCTATAAATACAAGTGATTTTACGTGGTCTTTTAATGTCGGGGGATTCGGCTCATCCACAAGGTGACTCTCCTTCAGAATATACCCTCTTGAATAATTTGTCAGCAATTCTTTAACATTTTTGCCAATCCAGCCTATATCTGAATAGAAATCAAGAATTTCTGCCATTCTTTTAATTCCAAATGTATTTACAAGATAGTCCATCCACTTCAGCGCAATGATATCTGAGATGTAATCTTTCTTAATCTCCGTCAGATACGGTCCGGAATGCTTCATCGATGGCTCTGGTTTATCCTCGATCTCAACGGTTACCTGTGTCTGGAGCTCGCTAACAGGCTCGGATATTTCGGGTTCGGGAGCAGATTCAGGCACTTCAGGCTCAGGTACAGGAGTGGGCTCTGCAACACCTGAATCCTGATTTTGTGATGTAGTATCTGAAACCTGATTGCCCTCACCTGACATTTCCGCCTTTAACTTCCTAAATTTGTCCTCAGGCGATTCACCTGAACTTTGTTCAATTCCAATATCATTCATACCATCATCCATCGGGGATAAGTCCTCTATTTCATCATCAACATCTTCAAAAAAGCTTTCTGCATCCTTGGAGAGCAGTTCATCCGGGACATCCTCTTTCTTTTCACTTTTAGCTGAGAATAAACCAAGCCCTTCGTCACTTCCGACAACTTCTGTTGCAAATGGATTTATGCCCTCAGTAACCATCTCATAAATACCAAGCAATTTTCTGATGTTATCTTCAATTTCCTGAATTCTTTTTCCAATTTCTTCATTCTCAGCCTTGATATTATTCAGTTTGGATGAAATAAGTCCTACTTCGTTCTCTATATCTTTTATTCGTGCATCAAACTCTGAAATTCTGGATGGGGAGGAAGAATCATCAAGCTCGTCCTCAAGAGATTCCTCCATTCCCCCGAAATCTGCTTCATCAAAGTCTTCTTCGTCTTCGTCAATATCTTCTTCATCAATATCCTCTACTTCTTCATCAATTTCGAATTCTTCTTCTTCAACCTTTTTCTTTTTCTTCTTGCCCCCGGGGTTCTTTGCTTTAGATTTTTTCTTGACCTTTTTTGAGCCTGATAACTTCTTTAAAGTACCTTTCAGCATCTCCATCACTCTCCCAAAATATGCAGATATCTGCCCAAGCATGGTATCTTATCACTATCATAATAATAAGTATAAGGTATATTTAACGTTTGTGTAAAAAGATTAAATCACAGAAGAGCTTTAAGCATTTAAAAAATACCAGACTCAGAGAAAGTAAGGGTAAAATTTAAAAATTTAATAGAATATATTTACAAATAACTATGGAAAAGGTGCAGGCTATGGAAAAGGTGCTTGCCGATTTCGTGGCTAAAACTACAATACATGGAATGGGGGGACAGAAAAAATTAGATGAATTTGAGAAATCAAGAATTATTCTAAGTGACAGATATATGCTTGTGATTACAAATATTGACAAGCTATCATTCAACATTCGACGAATTTTTGATGTAAGAAAGGTTGAGATTCCTGAAGATATCAAGGAATTGATGGAGGGTTCGATAAAAATTGGATTTATTAAAGATGAAAAACCGAGAATCCTGATAATTAAAGGAGACGAATCAAAACTGGAGAAGTTTATATCAATACTGATGAGATTGTTATTAAATGGTAATAGAGTTATTTACAAACATCCTGCTGTGAGAGGGGGTGTTATTCTCGATAAAGAATGGAAAAAAGGATTGCTGAGAATCTCAAGGGGAGCAATTGTTCTTGACAATTCTCCTGTCAGGTTATGTTCTGTGAGAGATATAAAAACTGAGCTTAAGGAGGTTGGAAGGGATAGAGTCGAAGTTCTGAATGTCAGAATGATGAACTCAGGAGAAGCAATCTCCTCCTATATATATCTTCCAGACAGAAAGGCAATGAACCTTCTTGGGAGATACATAGCATTTGAATATGGAGGTATGCTGAGAACATTGCAGAAATTAAAAATCAGTGATTTTGAGAAACAGATTATGCAGGCAGTTTATTCCGGTCTGGCTATAGAGGATTTACCTGCAATCATCAATTCAGAAGCTGCAGACATTCAGAGAATTGTAAACAACCTTGAAGAAAAAAATCTGCTCAAAAATGGCAGACTCACTCCGGTTGGTGAGGTTGCAGTAAGCAGATTTGTTGAGGACATCAACGTATGATTAGCCTTTCTCCCTTTCTTACACTTTTTCCGGGTTTCATCTCAAGAACCCATCTGGCATTTACCTTTTTGATTGTAAATGGCTTCATGATAAATTCATCAACAATTCTCATATCTCTGTCAAGAAAAATCGCGTGGAATTGGAAGAAGACAAAAAAAGAGTGCAGATATGCAGAATTGAGCTCAAGAAGAAGACCTTTGTCATCGGGCATATCTCTCCTGAACATCAGACCAATGTTCTTTCTGAAGTTTTTCAGAACATCTGCATTGCAGAGAAAAGTGCCGTCCTCTTTAAGAACCTGCATACAATTGAATTCTCATTCAGCTTTTAAATACTTTGGTGGTGCTGATGGTCTCTGAAGACAGCTTTGACTCGCTCTTCGATTTTCAGAGTTTCAAGATACTATCTCTTGCTATGAAAAAACCGGTAACAGTTCAGGAGATCAGTGAGAAGCTCAGTATTCCACCTGCTACCTGTTACAGAAAATTTAACGAGCTTGTTGATAAGGGATTGCTCGTGGAGGCGGAAAAAATCCTCGTTCAGAAGCAGAAAAGGCGTTCTTCTTATCTTGCAGTGGTCGAGGATGTCAGGATTGAGATTACTTCAGAAGGGATTGGTTTGAAATGGAGGTTCAGGGATAAACCCGTTGAGATGTGGGAGGCAATTAAAAAAATAAAATAATTTATATCAATCACATAAATCTTTATTTATAGCCATCGTAATCCAATTTTGTATATTCTACTTTATTATCATTTTTGAGAAAATTAAGATAACATTTATAAATAATTAGATTCATCACAATAATGGTGGTGATATGATAAAGAAGGATGAAA
>MTMJ01000003.1 GCA_002010045.1 Archaeoglobus sp. JdFR-22
TTTTATTTTTAGTTATATGTATAGCTCACTCCGGGAACCTCACCAGGCCAAACTCCTGAGTCATAGCTCGTGCTTGCATTCGTGCCGTAGGTATCTCCCCAGACTATCGCATTCGCAGTTCCATTGTAGCTCCAGTTTGTCACAGTCCAGTTGTGAGGACCGTAGTCTGTTGTTATTGGATCTCCAAGTCCAACATCGAATTCTAAGCTTCTTGCATGCGTCCAGTTGATTTTAACTGCAACAAATGTGTGACATGCAATACATGCCTCATTGGAGTCCTGCAGGGTTGTGTCATCCAGTGCCTTGGCAACGAATGCATTATGTGCTTCATAGTGCCCGTGGTAAGTCTCGTTCGAGTAATCGTATGGTGAAGTTTTTCCAAGGTCGGTTATATTGAATCCTCCAGCGTAGAATCCTGCAAACTGCTGTTCAGAGACTCCCGGGTCAGCGTTATAGGCATCAAACTGATGACAGAGCATGCACGCAACAACACTTGCTGCATGTGCTTCCTTACCCGGAGTGTATGTAGCATAGCTGTCTCCATAGACTTTTGCGTAGGTTATACTGCTGTTACTCCTGTGGCATGCTTCACAGTCATACTGGTCTGCCACACCGGGGTTTGGATAGGTTCCTGACCCCCAGTGCGTGTGGAAGGCGCTGTTGTTCAACTCTTCGAACACATCTGCATGGCACTTCTGACATGGCACCTGATTACCGTCAGCACTGAGGTTATACCAGTAGTGCTGTCCGGCGAAGAGTGATACTGTGTTTGGAAGTACCAGCACTCCTAATGCCAACATTGTTACTACTATCAGGGTTACTTTTCCCCCATTCATATTTTACCCCCATTGGTTTTTATTGAAGCTAATTGAAGCCTTATTTAAATTTTTTGAAAGAATTTTTATGATTATTATATCATAATTACCATAATCCAAAGTATGAAATAAAAAATCCTTTAAACTTATCGAGAAAAAAATTAAAAAACTAAAAATAATTTTTAGCTATATGTATAGCTCACTCCGGGAACCTCACCAGGCCAAACTCCTGAGTCATAGCTCGTGCTTGCATTGGTACCCCATACGTCACCAAACACAGTAGCATTGGCAGTTCCATTTGTTGACCAGCTTGTCACAGTCCAGTTGTGAGGACCGTAGTCTGTTGTAATTGGGCTGCCCAATCCAACATCGAATTCTAAGCTTCTTGTATGAGTCCATGTAATTTTAACTGCAACAAATGTGTGACATGCAATACATGCCTCATTAGAGTCCTGCAGGGTTGTGTCATCCAGTGCCTTGGCAACGAATGCATTATGTGCTTCATAGTGCCCGTGGTAAGTCTCGTTCGAGTAATCGTATGGTGAAGTCTTACTCATATCTGTTATGTTGAAACCTCCGGCATAGTACCCTGCATAAGAGGCTTGCGAGACACCGGGCGTTGCAGATGCTGAGTTATTCTGGTGGCAGAGCATGCACGCAACAACACTTGCTGCATGTGCTTCCTTACCCGGAGTATAACTTGCGTAGGTACCTCCAGAAACCTGTGCATAGGTGATACTGCTATTACTTCTGTGGCATGCTTCGCAGTCATACTGGTCAGCCTCGTCCGAAGTTCCCCAGTGCATATGGAAGGCGCTGTTGTTCAACTCTTCGAACACATCTGCATGGCACTTCTGACACGGCACCTGATTGTTATCATCACTGATGTTATACCAGTAGTGCTGTCCGGCGAAGAGTGATACTGTGTTTGGAAGTATAAGCATTCCAACGGAGACAAGAGTAATCGTCAACAGTGGAATATATCCTGCCTTCATTTATATCACCTACTTCAATGTTTGTTGAAAACCTAATTTAAGTATTTTGTAATTGTAATGATTATAATCATATCCAAAATACAAAATTACATAAATGCAAGTGAAACTGCAATCAACGGCCCACTTAGAACAGGGACTTATGAAAAGAGAAAGTATAATATATTGTATTAGCACTAAAATCACAAGTCTAATGTACAATTAAGAACACATTCAATTCACAAGTGGGGGTAAAGTCAATGAAAGGAAGAGTGGTATTGATATTAATAGCATTGTTTGCATCTGTTGTTATAGTTCTGCCTCAGACGGTAACCCTTTTTGCAGGTCAGCATTACTGGTATGATCTGACTGGAGGAAGTACTGGGTGGGAAAGCGATGTTCCATGTGAAAAATGCCACGCTGATATTGAGGCAGAGATGGATGCGCACATAGGTCCACATTCGGGTGAGACTGGATACAGGAGAATGGAATGCTCTGACTGTCATCGTGTTAGGCTTGATACATACCAGTTTGCGGCAGTGGGAGATAGCTATACAGACTATACTCCCGGAAAGTATGCTCATGCGGCAACAACGGTAGCATGCATGGACTGTCACAAGTGGGCTAATGATACTGAATTTAATGATTACGTTTTCGGGAGTGCGCACTGGAATGGGCTTTCCAGTGATGACTGTAAACGATGCCATGGGCATTCATTCAAAGCTGTCCCGGCAGCCGGTGGTTTTGGTTTGACAAACGCCTCGGGTGATAATGGAATTCTCGCAGCTCATACTGCATTTGTTCAGGAATCTATTAATGATACTACTCTGAGAGACGAAAATGAAGCATGCATTGGCTGCCACACTGCCATGGCTGTAAAACTTAACTGGACTCATGCCAGAGTTCTTGAGTTTGAAGTTGGTTTGGGCAATCCGATCACAACCACATATGGGCCTCACAACTGGACTGTCACTGACTGGCAGATAAATGGGACTGCGTATGCAATAACATGGGGAAACACTTCTGGTTACGGTACAACCTCCTACACAGATAACTGGCCCGGAAATGTAGACAGCATATATCAATAAAAAATTTTAATTCATTTTTGAATTTTCTTTTTAATTCCATGGTATACCCCTTCAGGTAGAAAAATCGCAATGACAATCAGAATCGCATAGAGTATTATTTCATCATTTATTGGAACGTGGTAAACCTTTGATATTCTGTCAATAACCTCTCTCAACCACCAGTTCTTCGCCAGATATATGAAGAAACCTCCGATAACAGAACCATATATTGTTCCCAGACCCCCTACAACGGTTGAAAGAATTATCAGGAGCATTAATGGTATGTTGTAAAGGTCAGGACCGGCAGTAATTCTGTAATGCACGATTGCTGCTCCACCAATACCTGCAAAAAATGAGCTAATCAAAAAAGCTATAAGCTTATATCTGACCGTATCTATTCCTGCAGCCTCTGCAAGCTCCTGATCCTCCCTCAACGCCCTGAATTTTAACCCGAGTGGGCTTTTAACAAGGAGCAACATGATTACAACCGAAATGAACATTATAGCAAACGCTACGTAATACTTGCCAGTGGTTGTATCAGCAAGTGCATTACCAAGTCCGATGGAAAAACCCTCTTCACCTCCGAAAACGTCAGACCATATATAAACACTTTCTATAAAAACGAGGGGGAGAACGGCAGTAACAAGCGCAAAATAATATCCTTTAAGCCTCAGTGTGATGAACCCGATTACAAAACCGATCAAAGCTGCTATAAGCCCTCCAAGAATGATGGACAATAAAATTGGAGGATTTGTAGAGATGAATTCAAGAACAGTGCCCTGCAACCTTTCTGGGGTTTGAAGTAATGCGGCAGTATAAGCTCCAACACCGACAAAAACTGTATGTCCAAGGTTTACCTGCCCGGTATATCCTACCATAACATCCCAGCTCACAGCCAGAATGATGAACAGAAAAGTCAAGCCTATGAGATACACAAAAGCCTCTGGCAGGTACTCTGGCAGAACAAGTGCTAAGGCAGAAAGTATAAGCACAACCAGTACTGTTATAACTGCTTTCATTCTTCCACCCCGAACAATCCACTTGGCTTTACTATTAAAATCGCAATAATCGTAAGAAGCATTATGAGTTCTGACCATCTTGCACCCAGTAAGATTATTGTTGCCATTAGAATGTATCCCACAATAAATGAGGCTATAATGCTGCCTCTGATGCTGCCAAGCCCGCCGAGAATAACTATTGCAAACGCATATATCAGCGATTTAACTGCAACGTGAGGAGTTATGGCAAAAATCTGAGAATACAGCAACCCTCCAAGTGCAGCAAGAAGTGCCGAAATAAACATAGTAAGCATGAATATTCTTTCCACCTCTATTCCAACAAGTGTTGCCATCTGCATGTCCTGCGAAGCTGCATTTATTTTCTTCCCCGTAATAGTCCTGTTTATAAAATATTCAAGTAGAATCAAAGCTATAATTGCTATGAATAAAGCTATAATCCTCTTTGTGGGAACAGGCAATCCCCCAATCTCCACAATTCCCTTGACAAGTGATGGAAATGATATTCCAGTTTCGCCAAAACTCAGAAGTAATGCCTGCTCCATAAGAAGGGCGATAGAAAGAGATACTATGATAACCATCACCTCATGCTCTCTGATGGGTGCCATGAACAGTCTGTAAATGACAACTCCAAATAAACCGACAACCAGCAGAGAAAGAACAAATGCAACATAGGGATTAAAACCAAGTCTGACAAAAGTAATCCCGACGTATGCGGAAAGAACGAAAAGAGAACCATGGGCAAAGTTCAGTATTCGTGCAACTCCAAAAATTAAGGTAAAACCAGAGGCTACAAGTGCCCATATCCCGCTCACAATTGTGCCAAAAACAACTATCTTTATCAATATATCCAACATTGAAAGCCCACAGTGTAAATAAAAAAATAAATATTTCGTTTCCGAGTTTTCAAGAGAATTCTCTCTGTTTACCCGGAAACCTGTTCTGGCACCTTGAAGTCACATGTTGCTACATTGCTTGGCCATATAATGCATTGTTCACCATCCTGCCACTGTGAAATCCAGTTTCTGACAAAGTCGTCTCCCCATACAAGTGCGTGATTGTCATACCATGCTATTACTCTTGTCAGTTCAACAGGACTTTCGGGAGAATATTTTTCCAAGTATTCCACAACAACATCAGGGTTGAATGGGTCTTCTTCACCTGCCTCTGCTGCTGCCTCAACTGCCATCTTATAGATATAAACTGCATCATATGCTCCATAAGCCTGATGTGATTCCGGATAGAATCCGTATTTTTCTCTGTATGTCTCAAGGAACTCAGCTGCCTTTTCAGTAGGCGGGGCAGTTGACAATACNCCTCCGTCTGCCAGGAATACCTCTCCTTCTGCCGCACCATTGGTATCCTCGTAGAATTCAGCGTCAATTGGCTTAAGGTCGTGTCCTGCAAGAAGTATCGGGACTTCGAATTCTGCCCACTGCTTGGCAAGAACATCTCCTGTTCCTGCAATTGCGAGAATTGGCATTATTATATCAGCACCCAGTTCCTGCGCCTCTGTAAGTTGGACGTCATAGGTTGCATACCCTCTCGGGACTTTTTCGTCTTTAATTATCTCAACGCCCTTCTCCTCAAGCAGAGGCGTGAGATCAGCGATAACAGCATCAGTCCATATGTGTTCATCTCTTATTATGTAAACCTTCTCTATACTCATACCCTGCTCGTTGTTAAAGAAGTCAATCATATCGGCTAAATCCCACGCAAACGTTGTTCCATTGTTCTGTGAGATTCTGAACCAGTATTTGTACGTTTCATAATCTTCTGCTACCTTTGCAGGATGTCCGGGAGATGAAGCATCTGCAAGGAAAATGGTTTTTGTTTCTGCCATTGTATCCATCATGGAATTCATGACACCGCTTGAGAAACCACCTGTAATCATAACTGCGTTCTTCTCAGTGGCAAGTCTTCTGAATTCTGAGGTTGCGGTTGATGGATCAAGTTTTGTATCACCCACTACTACCTCAATTTCCTTTCCGAGAATCCCACCCTCGCTGTTAATTTCCTCTGCAGCAAGCATAGCAGCTCTTTTCTCAGCAGTCCCTTCACTTATTGTCATTGGACCAATTACGCCGATTACAATCTTCTCTTTTACCTCTTCAACCGGCTCTGCTTCTTCGGGTGTTATTGCTTCTTCGGGTTCCTGCTGGGCACACCCAGCAATCATCAAAGCGATTAAAATAACCCCTACCAGTACTTTTCCAGCTTTCATGTTTGTTGGTTATGACAGTAATATTTAAATATTGTGTTAATGAGTAACAGTTTAGCAAAGCTTAAATACGTTATCGGGCTTATAGATTATCTGGTTAACAGATTGGCAAAACTTATATTATGATGCTGGTGGTAGGAAACTGGATATGTCATCCGGGTGTGTTAAATGCTAACAATTAAAAATGTATCTAAAAAGTTTGGTGAGATTGTAGCACTGGACAGAGTCAACCTCAGAGTTAGCAATGAAGAGTGTATAGGAATAATAGGTCCAAATGGAGCAGGCAAGACAACTCTTTTCAATGTCATCTCAGGATTCATAAAGCCCGATTCCGGGAAAATTGAGTTTAGAGGAGAATGTATCAGGGGTAAAAAACCAAACTCCCTGGTAAAAAAAGGTCTTGTAAGAACATTCCAGTTAATCAGAGTTTTCAAGAACATGACGGTTGAGGAGAACATCCTTGCACCAAACTCAAAGAACGGAGTCAGAGATATTCTTGAGAGGGTGGAGCTTGTGGACAAGAGGAATATGCTTGCAAAAAATCTTTCTCAGGGAGAATTAAGAAGACTGAGTATTGGTATCGCTATTGCTTCACACCCGAAGATGCTCTTGCTGGATGAACCATTTTCGGGTTTAAGCCCGAAGGAAGCCTCTCAGCTCGATAATGTAATCAGAGAGCTAAAAGAGGAAGGAATTCCTCAGATAATAATTGAGCATAAACTTAAAGAATTATTCAACCTTTCTGAAAGGGTTGTTGTCCTGAATTTCGGTAAGATAATTTTTGATGGAAGTCCTGAGGAGGCAGTCCGGGATAAAACTGTTATAAACGCATATCTCGGTGCAAATCATGCTGAAAATTAAAGATTTAAGTGCCTTTTATGACAAGGCACAGATTCTCTATGACCTTAATTTAAAAGTAGGAGAGAGTGAGGCTGTCGCAGTTCTCGGACCGAATGGTGCGGGAAAATCAACATTGCTTAACTCAATATGCGGCATTGTCAATGTGAAAGGCGGGATTGAGCTTGATGGACAGAATCTTCTTAAACTCAAGCCGCATGACAGAATCAGGAGTGGTATTTCAATATGTCCGGAAGGAAGAAGGCTTTTTCTAAATATGAGCGTTGAAGATAATCTAATTCTTGGTGCAACATCGAAGAAACACCAAACGTCGAAGAAATCGCTGGAGAAGAATATTGAGTATATCTTCAGCCTGTTTCCACGTTTGAAGGAGAGAAGAACTCAGACTGTTAAGACAATGAGTGGTGGAGAGCAGCAGATGGTTGCAATTGGAAGAGCACTGATGTCAAAACCCAAATTACTGATGCTCGATGAACCCTCAATTGGACTTGCACCCATAGTTATAAACGGAATTGCAGATGCAATAAAGAGAATAAAAGAGGAGCTTAATGTCTCAATACTGCTTGTAGAGCAAAATATCCACCTTGCACTGGATGTGGCAGACAGAATCTATATTCTTGTTAAGGGTAAGGTGGTTAAAGAGGGTACAGTCGAAGAGTTGCATGACCTCGAGGAGAAGTATCTTGAAGTCTGATTTATTTTGATTTTAAGATGTGAATTTACGTTAATTGGTTGTTGATTGATGAGATTCGTTTATTAGCAAAGTTTAAATAAAGTCCATTATTATCGAGAACGATGGTTCCATTGACGAATGGAGGTGCTCAATTTGGGAACAGTAAAACCTGCATATATTAAAGCAATTGCAGTGGATTTATTAAAGAAGTATCCTGAAGTATTTACCCATAGTTTTGATGAGAACAAGGATCTCATTACTGAGTTTACCAATATTACAAGCAAAAAAATCAGAAACAGGGTTGCAGGATATATCACGAGAAGGGTGAATAGAGGTAGAGTTGAAGTTTGATATACAGTATTAAAATATAATTTAAGGTGGGGTGGATATGTTCGAAGGAATAATTCCTGCACTGGTTACTCCATTTAAGGATAATTTTGAGGTAGATTACAGAGGAATAGACAGAAACCTTGAATACCTCAGTAAGTTTGTAGATGCTGTCGTTCCATCAGGCACCACAGGCGAAGCTGCAACGATGAGCTATGAAGAGCACATTCAGGTAGTAAAATATGTTGTTGATGTTGCCAATGTTCCTGTTATAGGTGGCGCTGGCTCGAACTCCACAAGAGAAGCACTATTCCTTGCAAAAGAGGTGGAGAAAGCTGGTGTGGATGCAGCAATGTTCGTCACACCATATTACAACAAACCGAATAAGGAAGGTTTATATCAACATTATAAAGCAATCGCAGAGTCTCTCTCAATTCCCGTTATAATCTACAACGTTCCAAGCAGAACTGCAACAAATATCACGCCTGATGTGGTTGAGAAACTCTCAGAAATTGACAATATAGTGGGGATAAAGGAGGCAAGTGGAAATCTCAAGCAGGTGTGCGAGATTATTAAAAGAACATCAGATAAAGACTTCTTTCTGCTTTCCGGGGATGATTTCCTCACCCTCCCGATTCTCCAGATAGGTGGTAAGGGCGTCATAAGTGTGGCAGCCAACGTTGCCCCTCAGATTATGAAAGAAATGTATAAAGCATTCAAATCAAATGATTTTGAGGAAGCTAAGAAGCTACACTATAGACTCATGCCATTATATGACATTCTGTTCATAGATACAAATCCGATTCCAGTTAAAAAGTCTCTGAATCTGATGGGTCTTGCAGGTGGAAAACCAAGATTGCCACTTGTCGAGCTTGATGAGAATAAAACAGAAAAAGTAAAATCTGTGCTCAAATCTCTTGGTTTGCTATGAAGGTTGCTGTTGCAGGTGCTGCAGGCAGAATGGGGAAACTTATTGTGCAGAACGTCGTCGCAGACAGTGATACAGAGCTATCTCAGGCTTTTGATATTCAGAAGATAGGAGAAGATGCCGGCGAGGTTGCAGGTGTTGGAAGAACTGGTGTAGAGATAAGAGATGCTCTGAAAATTGGAAAGGAGCTTGAAGCTGATGTGCTGATTGACTTTACAAATGCAGATGCATCACTTGAGAATATACAGGCTGCATCTAGTAATGGAGTTGCAGTTGTGGTCGGAACGACAGGATTCAGTGAAGAACAGAAAAATGAGATAAGTAAGTTGTGCAGAAGTATCCCGGCGGTTATTTCTCCAAATTTCAGCATTGGAGTAAACGTCTTCTGGAAAATCATTGAATTCTCGACCCGATATCTGGCAGATTACGACATTGAGATTATTGAGAAACACCACAAGTTTAAAAAAGACGCTCCAAGCGGTACTGCAATCAGAGCGGCTGAGGTCGCCCTGAAGGTGTTGAGAGAGAAAGGTTTTGACCGAAAAGCTGTTTTTGAACGCTCTAAGGAGCGAAAAGATGATGAACTGACAGTTCTTGCAATAAGAGGTGGAGACATAGTTGGTGAGCACACAGTCTTTTACATAGGAATGGGTGAGAGAATAGAAATCAGTCATTTCGCAAACAGCAGGCATGCATTTGCAGGTGGAGCAATTGTAGCAGCAAAATGGATAGCCGGAAAAGAACCGGGATTGTATTCAATGAATGATGTGCTTGGACTGTAAACCATAACCTGAAATCAATCTAATCAAGTTCTGGATTCTCTCTTTCGGAGAATCAGTTTTATAGAAATTGCTGATATTTTTGAGAAACTTTTAAATAAGATATTGTAATTATTATAATGTAATAAGTTTCAGATGTACCAGATGGTTTGTCAGGGAATCCCGGGGGTGACCTCTCCAACCGGCATCATCCACTCGTTTTTCACGGGGTTCCATTACAGAAGGACTATTTAGTATACTTTTTGGAACTATACTTTCTATTACAACTACAATGAAAAACTCACTTAGCTTATGACTTCCTTTGTAACCTTTTCAATATTCATTCTCGAGATATACCTCAATCCAGGCAAAATTGAGAAAGCAAGGATAACAAAAATCAATATCACAGATAAAACATACGTGCGGGGGTAGATTACGAACGGAATCTGAAAAAGTTCGCTGCTGAAAGACATTAAATATAGATAAGCGACAAAGTAACTCAGAGGGATTCCAATTACTGTCCCAAGAATTCCTATCAGCATATTCTCAACAAAAAGTGCAAACCCCATCTGCCTTGTGGTATAACCGAGCATTCTCAATGTGGCAAGTTCTCTCCTTCTTTCCATAATATTTATAGAAGTCGTGTTGAAAATCGCTGAAAATCCCAGACTGCTACCAAAGAGTAAAGAGAAAAAGATGAATGCATAAGAGAACTCCAGCAACTGATTGATGTAATCTATTATCACTGCCTTCGAATTAACCTGCAGAACCCCGTCCAGTTTTTCGAGTTCTTCCTGAACCCTTTCCTCATCCTCAGGATTTACATTCACAATCACAGTATTGTAACCATCAACACCGAGGAGATTCTGAAGATAATCAAGCGAAGTGAAAGCGGAAGGTGTTAATGAGTGGTCAAAAACATCATAAACTTTGCTCTCTCTTTTCCCTTTTTCCGTGAAAAAAAATATTTTTTGCCCTTTTATCAGACTCAAGTTGCTTGCCACGCTGCTTGGAAGCAGAATTCCGTCTGGAGGGGGCATGTGAAGCTCATTCCTCAAATCATAGATATTGTATAGCCTCTGATTATCCATTCCAATCAAGCTTACAGATTTGGATTTGTCGCCACTCTCAATCAGCATCCAGGTTGTTATAAGCGGGTATGCTTCTCTCACACCCTGAATGGACTTTACCTCTTTAATTGCTGAGCTGTTTACATAAGAAGAGTATCTGACCTCAAGTTCATAATTCAGGACTTTGTTAAATTGAAGGTCAAGCGCTTCCTCAAATGCATCCATGAATACCATAGAATTCATAATCAGCATGATTGCTGCTACAACGCTGAACATGGAATAGGCTGCCCTCTTCCTGTTCCTGAAAGTATTTCTGAGGCTCAATCTCGTTAGCACAGACATTTTAAAGAACGGGATATATCTGTCAATCTCAAAACCTTTCGTCTGTGGTTCGAATGAGCCTTTAAGAGCATCCACAATCTGAATGTCTGCTGCTTTTTTTGCAATGAGAAGCCCCGCGATGGAGGGAAAGAGTATTCCTGTAAACATGCCTGCAAGAAGAATCTCAAAATGAGGTTTTGTCACATAGTATGGAACGTTAATGACACCTGTGTACTGAACAGTCATCAAAACTGAGAGGATATATCCAGTAATCACTCCAGCAAGCGAACCCAGAAACCCGATCAGAATGGAATGTTTGAGATAATGAAACAATACTGTATTTTTCTTGAAACCAAGAGCCCTCAGAACACCGATATTTGGTGTCTGTTCATTGATGAGTCTTGTGAGAAGCACATATATAGCGAAAATAGAAATAAAGAGAATAAATCCCGGAATCATTATTGACAGTTCCCTGAATCCCGCAAGATCGAGTTGAAGTGCCTGATTACTCGGCTGCTGCTCTCTGGTGTAGAAATTTTTGACACCATATGGCTCAAATACCTTCTTTGCTTTGCCCAGTATCTCATCTCTTCTATCCTTATCGTAAATAGTGAAGTGAACCTGATTGATTTTCCCTTTATAACCGAGTTCTTCGAGCTTTTTATATGGGATAAAGGCAATCCCCATTGTACGTGGTGAAACAAAGAAATTATCCTCCTCAATAATCCAGATGTACTCAGGACTGTAAACAATACCGGCAATCTTCAATTGCAGCTTCTGACCATTGAGTTCAGGAGATATTATCTGCCCGGCATGAATGCCGTGGTATTTCGCAAATTCATTAATCAGGAGGCAGGAACTGTACGCTCCCTCTGGGATGTACTCGCCTTTCTCAATAAATAGTTTATTTACTTTCGGCTGCTCACCATCAGGGACTGAAATAAGAAGTAGAACAACCTGTTCGTTATTTATCTTCATTGAGCCTTTTACTGCAAGCCTGCCTGTAACCTCTCCCACTCCATCAATTTTTCTGACTTCTTTCAGCAGTTCAACGGGAGCGTAATTGAATTCTATTGCAGCATCCTCAAAATCCGTCTGTTCGTAAAAATCACTGTAAGTGTCGCTCAGGTTGAGGTAAGAGATGTAAAAGGAGGAGAAGAGAGAGATTCCAAGAAATATTATGAACGTAACGCCAAAAAACATCCCTTTTCGGGTACTGATGTCTCTGATTACTTTTCTGCTCAGCATGAAGTCACCAGAAAAGCTTATCCGGGTCTAATGGCTCCTCGTTAACCATAATTTTATCGATTTTTCCATCCTTGAGGTGTACAATGCGGTCTGCAGTTTCAGAAATTGCGGAGTTGTGTGTGACAACGATAAAGCTAATTCCTTCATTCTTACAGATTTCTCTCATGTATTTCAGAATTTTTTTTCCGGTCTCAAAGTCAAGATTGCCTGTCGGCTCATCTGCAAGAATAAGTGGTGGATTTTTTATTATTGCCCTCGCAATCGAAACTCTCTGCTGTTCACCACCACTCAATTCAGAGGGAAAGTGGTTTGCCCTGTCTTTCAGACCAACTATTCCAAGAACTTCATCCACATCTCTTGGATTTTCAACAAGCTCGGAGGCAAGAACCACATTCTCCCTTGCTGTTAACGTTGGAATCAGATTAAAGAACTGGAAAACAAAGCCGATATGTTCTCTCCTGTGCATGGTCAATCCATTTTCATCAAGGCTTGTTACATCCATTCCTCGAAACAGAACTTTCCCTTTTGAGGGCACATCAATCCCACCAATGATATTTAATAGGGTTGTCTTCCCGCTCCCGCTCGGACCGAGCACAACTATGAACTCTCCCTCTTCAACCTCAAAATTTACTTCTTTCAGGGCGTGAACTTCTACTTTTCCAATCCTGTATATTTTCCAGACATCCTCTAAGGTAAGCATATCATCTTTTCCCGATTGCAGTTACTTCTTCCGGAACATTCTGTATCCAAAAAATCCGATTATTATTAGAGACGCAATTGCAACTGCAATCTGAGCTGAATAGTTTTTCTGGGAAATATACTGGGTAAAACTCCTTTTTATCTCGTGCTGTTCAAATTTTGAGTCCATATACCGTATCAACACATTCAGATTATAATTTCCAGACTTATCTGCTTTCAAATCAAATGATGCAGTTGCAGAATCGCCACTTTCCAGAGTTCCAATAAAGTAAGTATCCCTGCCTTCAAAATCTTCTGGCAGAAGAAGTTTAACGCTTACTGCCTTTGCGTCCTGACTCCCGCTGTTTTCTATCTGTAAGGATAGTTTGTAATTCTCTCCAGAAGCAGGAATGCCGGGAGATGTAAAAACTCCAGCTATGTCAAGGCTTATCTTACCCGGGGAACTTACAAAAACTGGAATTTCATATTCTGACGAGTATTCTTTTCCTCTGATATCATTGTAATCCAGTTTAATGGAGAACTCATGATTGTCAGCAGGAGTGGTGTTCAATGCTTTCAGGTTAAATTTTGCTGTCTTTGAGGAGTCTCTTTCTATAACCCCCAAAAATTTTATTCTCTCCCCTTCGAAATAGTCGGGGAATGAAAGTTCAATTTCTGTGTTTCTGGCAACGTCTGTCCCAGAATTCTCAACAATAATGCTTATAGAGAACTCGTTCTCCGGAAGTATCCTGTCAGGGGTGGTGGATGTGCCTGAAATCGATAACTTTGGTATCCCGATTACTTTAATCGCAACGGGAATTGTTTCAGAGGATTTTTCACCAAACTCATTGCTGTATTCAATCACAATGTCCAGTTCGTATACACCTGCTTCTGCTGAGCTATCAACTGTTAGAGTAAAGCTAATAGTCTTTTTCTCGCCGGAATCCCACTCATCAAATACGATTTTACCGAGGTTGCTGACAATATCGTCCGGTGTGCTTAGAGAGATTCCCACATTTCTCGCTTTTCCGCCACTGTTCATTATCTCTATCTCAAAGTTTTCTGTGGTAGCTGGCTCAATACTCAATTCACCTGAGATGCTGAATTCCGGTCCATCCAGAACCTTTACTGCGATTACTTTATTCACGGAGCCTTCAAATGCATAGTCTCCATAGACATAACTGATTTTAGCATGCAGTTCATAAAAACCCGGCTCCTCAGCCTTCAATTTCACCTGAGCAGCAGTTGAACCTGTTGAGAGGTCGCCGAGCGTTAGAAAAATACTTGACACTTCTTTTTTACCGCTCATTATCGCAAGGTCTTTTTCGCCCTCAAAAATGTGCAGCTTTAAGTTCCTTGCATCACCTCCTGTGTTTGATAAATCAATGCTCAGGATAAACTCTCCTGTGGATGGATTATCAGGAATTGTGTGATGGTTGACAGTTATAATAGGCTGAGCTACTACGGATGAGACGAGCGGTAACAAAAACACCAGAATTAAAACCATTATTCCCTGAGTAAAGCATTTTCCCACCCTCCTCTGAAGTATCCTCAGTTTTCCGTTAACTGACTGGTCAATCATGTTAACTGACTGGGCAGTCAAATTATTTGAACATTATGTAATCGAGAAATTCAGACTAAAGATCTCGATTAAAATACTCCTCAACCTTTTTATAGTAATTTGCAAGGTTTTCAATGGATGTTACGTCCTTAGAGACAATGGCAAATATTTTCTTTCTAATAACTGTGTCAGGAGTTACGCCCCACGAAGTAAATTTACTTACGAGGCTTTTTTCGAGGAGTTCCCCTCTTCTATCCCAGTCAGTCAGTATAATTACATCTTTGTTCCCGACCTTATCAACTATCTCCACATCAGGAGAATTCGATGAAGTAATGATTTCCCCCTTTATCCCAAGAGCTTTCAGAGACGCAATATCTTTTAAACCCTCAACAATAATCGCTACTCCGTTTTCCGACCTGAAGATAATCTCCTCAATAATCGCTTTCAATTTAATAAAATCCACTCTTTCAATCATTTTCTACCAGCTCTCTTAATTTTGTCACAACATCTTCCTCTGTTTTATCGTGAATGAATAAAACCTTCTTACTAACTTTATGTCCAGACACAATCTCTACCTCTGCATCAAAAATTTCTTTAAATTTTTTTATTATTTCTCTGTTAGCTTTACCTTTTTTTGCTACCACCTTCACCTTAATGGATATTGACTTTCTCCACTCATCGTACCCTATCTCGCTCTTCTTTGCACCCGGGGTCACTTCAATATTTATTTTCACGCCCCCTCTACATTCTTTAATTGCATTTTCAAGCACAGATAAGATTATTTTACACTGTTAATATAGCTATCTTTCAGGAGAACCAGCAATCCACAAACACACCAACAGCCACGAAATAAGAAAAGTAAATGATTTATACTGATATTATCCCAGCGTGTCAGTGATTGGTTATGGTGAAGTTAGGAATACTTAAAATGGGTGCTCTTGGTTCAGCGGTGCTGCTTGAGTATCTTTTTGACGAGAGAGCTGATCGGCAGGATATAGAAGTTAGAGTAGTTACCAGCGGTGCCAAAATGGGAGAAGATGATGCAAAAATTGCAGAAGAAATGAAGAATTTTAATCCCGACGTCTGTATTGTTGTGTCTCCAAATGCGACTCTGCCGGGACCGGCTAAAGCAAGAGAAGCTCTGAAAGCAAATTTGAGAAATGTGATTGTGATAAGTGACTCTCCGGCAAAGAAAATAAAAGACGAGTTGAAAGAGAAGGAATTTGGCTATATTCTCGTGACAGCAGATTCGATGATAGGTGCAAGAAGGGAATTTTTAGACCCTGCAGAGATGGCTTTATTTAATTCAGATGTTATAAAAGTTCTCTCAGCCACAGGAGCATATCGTGCAATTCAAAATGAGATTGACAGAGTGCTGGAGCAGATTAAAAGCGGAAATGAGCCTGACCTCCCGAATATTGTTCTGAACGCTGAGAGAGCAGTTGAAGCCAGCAATTTTCAAAACCCTTATGCAAAAGCAAAAGCAATGGCGGCCTATTTCATCGCAGAAAAAGTTGCAGACGTTGACATAAAGGGTTGCTTCATGGAAAAAGACCCTGAGAAATACATCCCGCTTGTAGCATCAGCCCATGAGATGATGCGAATTGCAGCAAAACTGGCTGATGAGGCACGTGAAATCGAAAAGGGGAATGATTCTGTCTTCAGAACGCCCCATTCAAAGGACGGAGTTACTCTAAGGAAAACCGAGCTACTGAGGAAACCAGAATAATCAACACAACTTTAGGGTGCTTACAAAATTACCAACAAAATACCAATTCTAACATCTCAATACTCTAAATAACAAACCCATATAACTCCCTACAAAAAGATACATAGC
>MTMJ01000069.1 GCA_002010045.1 Archaeoglobus sp. JdFR-22
GCTATGTATCTTTTTGTAGGGAGTTATATGGGTTTGTTATTTAGAGTATTGAGATGTTAGAATTGGTATTTTGTTGGTAATTTTGTAAGCACCCTAAATAAGTTCTTTATTTTTAGGGGATTTAACCTTAAAAAACTCTGTAATCTTTTCAACTTCTTCTTTCCTAACCATTATTTCTTCAAGTACACTCTCTGGAATTATAATGTCATAATCCTTAAGTAAATCTACAAGTTTAAGTTTTGTAAGTGCTATCAGAACAGATGAATTAACGACAAGCCTCTTCTTCAAGTTCTTCCTCCGAATAATCGATTACAGATATCCCAAGCTTTGATAGCAATTCCAAGAACTCCCACTTAGATATCTCACATATTTCTGCCGCTTTACCAAGGCTTATCTCTTTTTTTAAGTATAGGTAAATTGCTAAAGCTGTAAGCACATCTTTCTCAGCAATTTCAATGTTTGCAATCGGTTTTATTGCAATTCCCATAAAATTAGTCAGTTTCAGGAATATTTAATGATTTCCTATATCTTTTCTACTTAACTATACTCTATCACTACTCAGCACTTTCAGATACTTACTGGCCACTTTTTTAAGCTTCGCATCATCAGTCACCAGATCAAGACTATTTTCAATTGCAAGGAAAATATAAGATGCATCGTAAAACGTGATTGACTCTTTAACAGAGATTTCAAGAACATCGTTCATTTTTCCCTTCTCCAGAACTGCAACGTTAAGTATTTTAGCTACTTTTCCAAAAATCTCTAAGAGTTTTTGAGCCTCTTTTTCAGTAAGTAATTCTCTATACACTGATTTCCATATCGCATTTCCAACTTCATAAAAAGTTAGATCTGATATGAAATTGTTCTTCAGAATCTCAAGGCTGTTCTCTCTTTCAATGATATTAAATAAAGCGCTTGCATCAAACAGCATCATCTCTCTTCTCTCCCTTCCCTTATGAACTGGATTATATTTCCCCTGCCAACTTTGGAGAGTATTTTGCTCGCTTCTTTTAGCATTTCTCTTATTTCTTCTTCCTCCCTTCTCCTAACTTCCTCCTCCAGAGCTTTCTTTATTACCTTGCTGACATTTATGTTGTATTTGGCAATTTTTTCTTTTAATTTAGTATCGATTTTCGCTGAAACTGTTGTGTATTTCATCTTCTCACCGTATCGTAATACCATTTTGGTAGTATATTAATTTTACTACATTTAGAGACAAATAGACTCTCTTACTTTCAAAGAACACGTAAAGTTTATCTTTATGTAAATTCAAAACAGATGACCAGCATACAGGTAGCTCGGGTATATCAATAGATGCAGTTGAGGGGTCACGTTAACTTGCAATTGAGAACTCTGATTGTACTGAATCCCTGAATTTGAAAATATCTCCGGGGGTGGTAAGCGTCATTCAGGTGATGTTTTGAGAAATGTATTCAGAACGATAGGGCAATTCCGGGATTTTTCCTTTAATCTATTTTTAATCGCTTATTGAATATGTTTTTTATAAGTGATAATATCAGTAAAGCGAAAAATTTATATTTGTGTAATGAAAGTTTATTCATGCGGTTGAAAATTGAGTTGGGGGTTCAAGGCTCCAGGGTCATTCATTTGAATCACTCATATCATCTCGCATCACTTATTTACAGAGCTATAGAGCGAAGCAATCCTGATCTGTCGCTTGAACTTCATAAACCTTCGAGATTCAAGTTCTTCACATTCAGCATGCTGAAAGTTCCGGGTAAGAATTTTGTCATTGAAGAAGATAAGATGATTTTGAAGAGTCCGAACGTGCACTTCTTTTTTTCAACAATGCTTAGGGATATCGGTATTGCGCTTGTAGAGGGTTTGCTTGAGAAACCTGAAGTTAAGATTGGGAACGCAAGTTTTGTTGTTTCTGAGATTAAGGTAATGGAGGAGAAGGAGATTGGTAATAAGGAGAGATTTGTAACGCTTTCGCCAATAAATGTTACGACGGTTGAAGACAATGGGAGGAAGAGGATAGTTGATCTGTATCCTAAAGATCTCAAGTTTTACGAGAATTTGAGGAATAATCTTGTCAAGAAGTATGTGGCGTTTTATGGTAGCGAGCCGGAAGATAGCAGGCTGGATATTAAGATTGTTAAATCCAGAAATAAGAAAATTCAGATTAAGAATACTTCTCATCGATGTGTTGAGATGGTTTTTGATGCTGAGGGGAGTAGAGAGTTGTTGGAGGTTGGGTATATGGCTGGCTGGGGGGAGAGGAATAGTATGGGGTTTGGGATGGTGAAGGTGGTATGAACATTGAGATCAACACATTTAGGGATCCATGGATGGACAATGGGGTTGAGAACTTTTACAGAATCCTTAGTGATTTAGAATCGTGTGAAACTGAACTAACAGGGAATTCAATGATGATCAAAATAACAGACAAAGAAAAGTTCATTAAAGAATTGACCAGAGTTGTACTGAACAAAAGACAAAATCTAATTGTCATCGGAGAAGATAAGAAAACAAAAGTGAGAAAAGAGTTTAAAAAAGATCACATAATGATCCAAGAGGAAACGAAAATTGGTGGAAAAGTTGTTTTAAAGGAAGAAATTTACAAGCCAGAAAAAACATCTGAGATTGTTTCTAAGATTTTCAGTTTAAATGAGGGCAAAAATACGTGTATTTTATGTGGGAGAAGATATGATAAAAGCGTTAAAAAACTTCAACAAGCAAATTATCCGTTTGTCACAAAAATAGCAAGTTTAAGTGGCGTTAGAAGCTACAAAGACGGCAGAAGTTTATCCCTTAAAGAATACTACGACAATCTATGTCCGCTTTGCTACTTTATGGGAATTCTCGAGTGGACTGACGAAGCTTTGGTTTATAGGATATTTCCTGGGGAGAAATCATACTTATTTATACCTTATTTTGAGAAATTAAGAGACCTCCATAATTTCAAAAAACTCTGCATTTACTCAGGGATACTAAACAATTCTGAAAGGTATTCCAACATCAAAGTAAATCCGAATGTCCAAGATGTCGAACATACTCCGGGAGAATACTCAACATTACTTTGCTTCTATGAAAAATTTGTGGAGAATGCTACAGACGAGATACTTGCAAGTGACTGGGCTATTCTGCATATTCCTTTTGGGGCAGTTAAAAATGTAAAAATTGATTTTTTAAATATCAATGAAGGAATTCTTGGAATAATAAGAGAACTTAAAGAAAGTGGGAGATTGGAGAGAATCTATTCCGATTTGATGAGAAAAATGTATTTTTACTCTCAAAACAAGAATAGCACAGATTGGGATACAACGAGACAAATTCAGGAGAATTTATCAAAATATTTTCTGTTGGATGGTTTTAGGAGCTTTACAAACGGCCTGTTACCGAGAAAAGGTGGCTATGTTTTCTTTTCTTCTGAAGTTAGACAATATTTAGAGGAATTGATTTTTGAGTGGAGGTGGAAAAATATGGGTGTTGCGAAGGAGAAGCTGGATGCTATTAAGAGTGTCGGGAATATCGTAGCCAAAATTTCTGAAAATAATGCATCGCTACTATACAAGATGGACAAAGTTAGGAATATTGAGGAATTCTGGAGTGTGCTTAGAGAAATCTCAAGGAAACTGCCTGGTTTGAAGGATGAGGATTTAAGAAAAATCAAACCAACAGCATTGGATGATGTAATTCAGCTTACGAAGGACGTTGTTGAGGGAAACAAAGATGGATGGAAGGAAGTGAGGGATTTGATTGTCGTTTACGCTTCCATGTACTATTCTTTGGATAGGTTAAGCAAAATGCCTAAAGGAGGTGAAGAAAAATGAAGTGTATTGGAGTAGTTTGGTTATCTCAAACTGACCTAACAAATCTGAATGCAGGGGAAGGAGAAGCGAATTTCATTGATGTCAAGAAGTACAAAAAGAATGGTGTGGAGTATCCGTACGTTTCTGGGCAGGCGATGAGGTACTACTTCAAGGAAGCCATTAGGAGAAACCTTGATGGTGAATACATGTGCGTTCCAAACGATAAAGGAGAAACTTGTGGAGATATTCAAAGATGTGTTGGATGTGATTTGTTTGGTTTTATGACTACTATAAAGAAGGGAACGGTTATCCCGGGTTACCCAGATGGTCATCCGGGTGGGGCGGTGACGAGAGTATCTCCGGTAAAGGTTTCTCCGGCTATGGGGTTACTGCCTTTTGAAGATAATGCTATCGTTGATTTTCTCACCAGAAGGCATAGAATGGAAGAGGGTGAGATGAGAGGAGATATAGTTAATGTGGAAATTGGCGTCAATCTGTACAAATGTGGTATCGCAATCGATATTGCAAGGGTTGGGGGAGAAGAGAAAGTTGACGAGAAAACGAGGAGTGTTGAAATCGAATACTATATTGACGGGGATGCGAGGAAGAGGAGAGTATCTGGGGTTATTGAGATGCTAAGATACCTTTCTGACTACTCAAAACAGGCAAGATTGCTGACGGACTTCACACCCGATATAATTTTGATAGCATTTCAGGATGTCTATTCACATAGACTTCAAAAGGCATTCAGGCTAAGCGATGGAGGGTTGGATTTGGAGAGAATTGAGGCTGTAATCAACGACATTAAAGAATACAGCCCAAAGATTGTCGCTGGAATTTTGCCGGGTGTTGTTGAGAACGAAGATGAGGTTAGGACTAAGCTTGAGGAACTCGGAGTTGAAGTTAAAAGTACGAACGAGGCAATAAAAGAGGCGTTAGATTATCTTGATGGGCAGACATTGCAGTGATCAATTATGTCCAGTATGCTTGGATTGAAGTTCAGAGTTGATTGCCTATATTTCACCACATTCAGAGAGCCAACCTCTNCCTCCCTTATTTTGAGCTATGTTGTCCCGCCATATACAACACTCAGAGGTATGATTTCGAATGCTCTTGGATTGCTCAGAGATGATTTGAGGGTTCAGGAGTGGTTTAAAATTGGGATAAAACCACTGGGATTTGAAAAATGTAGGGAAATGGCTAAAATTGTAAAATTAGTCTCCCGAGAAATTGCCTATAAATGTGAAAATTGTAATCGAAAGTTTATATCCAAAAAAACAGAGAAAAAATGCAAATTCTGCAAATCTGTAGACATCCATAGGATTCAACTCTATAAACGAACATTCTCATCGCAACTTTCTTCGGCTTCTCCGAGTAGCGATCCATTGTCTTCACCTATGTTCAGAGAGTTTTTAGTTGAGCCGAGTTACGAGATATTTCTGGTCGGGGATGAAGATAAAATTAAAGAAGTGCATTCAGCTCTTTTGAATCCCAAAAGACCTCTTTATCTTGGGGGCTCGGATGATCTCGTTGATGTAGAGGTTTTTGAACCAGTAGAAGTTGAAGAAGTGGAAGCGGAAGAGGTTTGGAGTGTTGTTGAGGGAGTTTATGAGGATTGTATTGTGGAAAAAGTGCCGTATAAGTTTGTGAAGGTTGGAAGAACGTTCGGTGTGGAGTACAAAGTTGTGTCAATTCCAATAAAACCCATACATGAAAAAATAGGCTGTATCAAAATCTACAATGAATGTGTGGTGGTTATGTGATGCAGGTGAAAATTAGAACTTTAACTCCGATCTGGACGGGTAATGAAAATAGAAAATGTGAAACGTTACGGGAAACAGGAATACTCGGAAGCTTGAGATGGTGGTATGAAGCGTTGATTAGGGGATTGAGTAGAAATGCGTGTGACCCGACTTCTGAGAATAGATGTAAATTAGATCAAGAGAGATTTCAAAGAGCCATTAAAGAAGGAAAATCTATTCAGGAAGCTTTAGATGAGCAAATATGCCAAACCTGTCAATTGTTTGGGTGCACAGGTTGGGCAAGGAAATTTAGGTTGGAAGTAGAATTTAATACTGCTATACCAGAAGTATGGATAGGAACGAGAGAAAAGAGAAATAGAGGATATTTAAAACGAAATGTAGCAGGATTAATAGCTGATAAAACTATAATTTTAAGATTTATACCGTTAAGAGAAATAACTCAAAATGAATGGGCTTTGTTGAATAAAACCATACAGATAATATCAGATTATGGTGCACTGGGAGCAAGAACATCACAAGGAAATGGTGTAATTAAAATCATTGAAAATAATTTACCTTACAAAGATGAAAATATTAAAAAGTCCCAATTAAAAGGAGATGGAAGTAATGTTAATTTGCCTAATTTAAGTAACTTCTTCTTTTACAAGTTTCATATTAAATTCAATGAAGATATATCTAACTTGATTAGTAGGGAAGTTTTCTGGACTCATGCTTCAGACCATGATGGTTTTCAAGATAATTGGGAAAACTGGAAAAAACTCTGGAATGATTACCATTTTCTTCCAATAGCGTTTCATATAAGAGATGCCATAAGACATTTAGAAGACAATAAAAACAAACGACATGAGATACTTGGCGAGTTGGGAAAGGGTTCAAAGGTTTTTGTTTCTCATGGGTATAAAATCAACAACACAACAGCAAAGGTGAGGATCTGGGGATACGATGTAGAGGAGAGTATTAAAAATAAGATAAAGAAGGAATTAAAGAATAAATTAAAAGAAAAGCTGTTTTCAAAAGGGGAGTATTTAGAAAGCTGCAATTTAACGGAAGAAAAAACTGGTAAAGAAATCATGGAGGGAGTATGATGATATACGACTATTATCTAAAGCTGCTATTAGAGCCAGACGAGAAAGATGAAATTATATCATTTCAAGAGTGGAAAAGAAAAAACCAAAGAAGGCTAAGAGGCAAATCAGAAGAAGAAAAACATATACTTTGGCAACAAGAACAGATTATGGGAAAGAAAAAGAAGGATATGATTTTCTCAAAAGATAAAGATTTGCAGGACTTTTATCCTCAAGCAGAAGACTTACAAAACCTTCCAGATAATTCCGTACTCATAGAAATCTCCTTCACTCTCAAAAAACCATATACAAGCAAAGATGAAAGAGAATTTCACACTATTGATGGCAGAATCTTTGAAAATCCAATCGTCAGAGATAAATTCAATGGCCTTCCAATGGTAAGACCTTCAACATGGAAAGGACATTTAAGATTTGCCGCTGAAAAAGTCGAATTGGAGGAAAAAGGGAAGAAAAAGATTATCAAAAGGCTTTTCGGCTCTGAATCTGGAGAAGATGAGGCACTAAAAGGCAGGCTTTACTTTTTCCCAACATTCTTTGAAGAAGAGGCAGAAAAAGACATAATAACTCCATTAGATAGAAAGACGAGAACACCTGTAAAAGGTAAGGCACCGATACCTCTTGAAGTTATGAAACCCCGTAAAGAAGGGGAATTTTATCTTCTCTATGTTCCATATCCAAAGGAAAAGAATTTCACAGAGGATCAGATTAAAGAAGATTTAGAATTTCTCGCTGAGGCATTAAGATTGATGTTTTATACTTATGGATTCTCAGCAAAGAAGACATCTGGATTTGGCGTTATTAAAGAAAATCTAAAGGAAGGAAAAATTTGGGTAAAATCTGAGATGGAAATTAAAAAAGAAACGTTCTCTCAGTTGGACGGAATGGAGAAACAGATACTTAAACTATTGGGGGATTAAAATGAGTGATTGTCTAAATAAAATTAAAAATAACAGAGAAGCGATATTAATAGGAGAGATAGGGGCATTACTTCACGACATTGGAAAACTGCATCCTAATTTCATAAAAACTCAATCATTAGAATCAATAAAAGGTTTGCCTCATCATTCGAGAGATATAGAGAGTTTCATAAAGTCCCAGCTTATTAATTTCTTTAAAAGTGACAAATTAAAAGTAAAAATAAGTGGAGAAGAAAAAACGGTTTATGATTTCATTAGGTTCCATCATAACCCAAATGGAAGACTTTTAGAATATTTAGAAAAATGCGATAAAAAAGATTCAGCAGATGATAAAGGCGTTGTGAGAAAAAAGCAATCCATAGAAAACACAATAATTGTCTCCCCGTTTGGATGTCCGAAGGAGAAGATTGAACTAAATTGCCTCCAAAAAAGATTTGATGATTTGGAGGACAATCTAATTGGATTATTTAGAGATTACATCTCGGGAACGATAGACATAAGTTCCTTTAGAGAATCCCTAATAAATAACCTCCGAACATTATTTTCTCATGCTCTTGGAGAAACAAGAATACCGTCAAATGATGTTACCCTTTGGGATCACTCTTATTCAACAGCATCATTGTTTAAAAGTGTTTTAGCGGCGATGATATGTGGAGCAAAGCCAAAGCCCACAAACTTAAAATGGAGAATATTTGGTATTTGCTGGAACGGGGTGGAATTTATAAACAAGGGAAGAAAAATTGCAGAAATTCAGGCAAGAAGTGAGATTATTGAAAATATTAAAAAAGAATTAAAGAGGAAATTCGAGGATGAAATTCCCATAGGAAATGTAATCTATGAGGATACAAATGGGATTTATTTCACGTTCTCTGATTTGAACGATAAATCTAGAGATCTTGCTAAAGAATGTGCAGAAAAGGCTTTAGAAATAGTTTATAAAGAAAGCGATAGTGAGCTTTGGCCGTTTTTAACCTTAAGCAAAACATCAGGTACACTTACTATTATTGCTGATGAATTAAAATTTGCATCTGAAAAGAGAAAAATACCAAAGATGAGTCCAACTCTGTTTATTGAGGGTGAATGGGAATGTTTTTTTGAAAATCCTGAAATTGCTACACTTGCTGAAGGGCAGGATATCTGTCCCATTTGCAGGATGAGACCAAAGGATACGAAAAAAGAAAGATGTGATGTTTGTGAAGAAAGAAGAAAAGGAAGATTGGATAAATGGAAGTGGAATAGAGAAAATACTATCTGGGTTGATGAGATTGCAGATAAAAACAACAGAATCGCTCTGATCTCTCTGAATTTTTATCTTGATAAATGGCTTGATGGAACAATGGTTGGGACTGTTTATTCTCAGAGCTTTGAGGATTGGTTTTATGGAGAGAAGAAGAAAAAGGAGAATAATATATGGATAATGAGGAGTACCATTCAACTATTAAGAGATGCAGGGGTTAATGAAATAATCCAACCAACTAAAGAAACAATTTACTTCTTATTAGGCGAAGTTCTTAAGAATTTAAATAAGGATAAGAAAAAAGCTGCGAAAATTTTGGATACATTCTTTCAAGATGTTAATATAACCAAAAAATTGCTTGATCAGCATATTAAAAACATCAAAGAAAGGATAGGAGCTAGCAGTCTGACTAAAGAAAATCTTGCAGCTTATCTTTTCACCCAAAACCCATCTCCTGCACGATTGTACAGGATATGGCGAGAAACAGAAGAATTCTTTGATTTAGTAATTAAAGAGATAAAAGATAAGATTTATAGAAACAAATGGAAACGGGTAATATTTTATGTAAAGGATAAGAATTTTACATCACAATTAGAACATGACACGACATATCTAATTAAAATAAACGGTCTGGATCCACGGTATCTTCTGGTTCTTCACACACAAAATGGTGAATTTTACACAATTGAGTCTCTTGGAAAATTCAGGTTTAACAACAAAACAGGGGAAGAGGCGGTTAGAGAAGCATTGAAGAAAGGATTTAAACATATCACTTTAGAAGACGAACCAGATATAAATCTGTTACCGTCGAGTGGAGAGGAAATAAAACCTGATGAGAATAGTATAAAAGTAGAAAACTACTGCCCAATAATAGAAATCACCAAATCTCCATTATCACTTCGCTTAATAGTTCCAGCTTTAGATTCAATGAAAATTATAGAATCAGTTACAAAACTCTACGATGAGAGATTCAAGAAAGTATTGGGAAAACTACCATTAAATGTCAAACTACTTGTGGCAAAAAGAAAATTTCCGCTCTATATTCTTCTCGATGCAGAAAATAGAATGCTTGAGGGAGAAGAATTTAAAAAACAGATGCCAATGACCCCATGGTGGGATGTAAACGGAATGAGAAACGACAGATACTATGGTTTTTATCCAATAAAATCAATAAAAGAAAATGAAAAGTACACTCTTGATGATTTATCTCCTATCTCCAAAGGAAAAATCTTCCGCCTCTACCCAGGGTATTTTGATTTTGATTTGCTTTTAGGAACGACTGATAGATACAACATATACTATAAGGGCAGAAAGAGAGAAGGTGAGGATTATAAACTATTTACAGGAAGACCGTACTATTTCTATCAAATCTCTGAGATACTGGAGTTATGGGATGTGTTATCAAATCTTCCAAGCTCACAGATAAATTTCATTGAAGAAATTCTTACCTCAAAATTAAGAGAATGGAGAAATGTTGAAGATGGGAACAAGCGAAATATATTCAGAGGATTCGCAGAAGCAACCTTAAAAGATGCCTTTGGCGATAAATGGAATGGATTGAGAGAAGAAACAAGATTTTTCCTTGTAAATTCAGCCCTTAATGGGCTTTTGCTTGATACTATAATCCTTTTCAGGCATGTAATAAAAAAGGAGGTGAATGAATATGAATGAGTGTTTGAATGATCTAGAACCTATGAGGATATATGCAAGAGCCCTCGATCCAATCCATGTTGGAGCAGGTGGCTACAGGCTTGGAAGAGTGGATAATACGATTGTGAGAGACCCGACAACGGATGTGCCAAAGATACCGGGAACCTCAATTGCAGGTGTTGTAAGAGCATTTTATATGGTATACCTGATGGAAAACGATGGTGAATGTAAAAGTAAGAGTAATGAGGAAGAAAAAAGGAAATGTGTAGAAGAGAAAGTTAAGTTGATTTTTGGTGATGAGAATAAAAAAGGTATCTTGCGATTCTACGATGGGCAGATAGTTTTCTTTCCCGTGTCGTCAATTCAGGGAACTGTGTGGATTACAACGAAAGAGCTGATTGAGTACTGGTTTGGGGAAATAAAAGATAAAAATAATGAAAAAATAAAAATTCCAGATGAAATCGGTAATGAAGCCTACGCAATTAAAGGGATAGACACAGATAAACCCCTGAATCTTGGCTGGTTATTGCTTAAAGTTGAGAAAGTTGGGAACGGAAAAGAGGTCGTTTTACCCTCAAAAATAGATAAATGGGTGAAAAGAATCATCCTCGTGTCAGAAAAACTCTTTTCTCACATAGTAAATGACAATCTTGAAGTAAGAACCTCTGTAAAAATAGATCCAGAGACAGGAACAGCCGAAGCAGGAAAGTTATTCACCTACGAGGCAATACCAAGGGGAACGGTGTTCGGATTTGAAGTCGGTGTAGATAAGCACAGAGATGGGAGCGTAGACGTTAATAAAATATTAAATGCAGCTTCATCATACTTTAAATTTCTCGGCATAGGTGGAATGGGAACAAGAGGTTTTGGTAGGATTGAGTTAGCTATAGAACAAAAAGTAAAATCTCAAGGAGGTGAAACCGGTGCTCAATCTTGATTATGAATGCATGAAGTATGCTCAGGAGGTAAGTAAAATCAAAGATTCCAATCTTGAAAATAATCTGAGAAAGGCTCTGGGAGTTTTACAGGAAGATGGCGTTTATGCAATGTTTCTCTGGCTTGAAGATAAGGACAAGGGAAAGAACATAAGAAAAATTCTTATTGACTTGTTAAACGAATCAGAGATAAGAAAACATCTTCTGAATGATTCGTATAGATTTGCTGATGAGGATTTCAGTAAGTTTTGTGAGAATTTAAGAGAAGTTGCCCAAGATATTGATAAACTACTGTTTATGAAGAACCTCCTTGAACGCACATTAATCTATGCATTATATCACGCAAAAATAGGTGAATAAGATGTGGGAAAAAGTTGATGTTGTGTTCAAGTTGAAAAGCCCTCTCCACATTGGATATATGCCTTTTAAGGGTTCTGTTGTCTCACCTACAAGATATTATGTTCCCGGAAGAAACCTATGGGGTGCTATAACAAAGAGGGTAACAGAGTATTTATGCGAAAAACCTAAGGCAGACGATTATAAGAAAATAGGCAAACAGACTATAGAGAATTTTAGATTCTCATATTTCTATCTTTATGATGGGAGAACGATCTATTTTCCTCGTTATACAGATGAGGAGCTTAAATACGGAAATAATAAGAAAGAAATAACTAAATCAGAATTTGAGCGTAGATTCATAGGAAGTCTTATTTCAACAGCGATAGACAGTAATGGAACTGCGAAAGATGAAAGTTTGCATGAAATTGAATTTATAAATAACAGATTTAAGGATGCGAATAAGGAATTGAAGGACGTGAAAATCGCAGGATGCATTTGGCTCAAGGAAACTGCAAAAATAGAGAATAAAAAGGTTATTATAAACGATGAAGGCATCTTTATTGGAGATTTTAACGTAATTCGAGAACTTATTCTTGGTGGAGAATCAAAGTACGGCTTTGGGCACGTTTTGCTCGATTCAGTCAATAAAATAAATTTTCCTGATCTCGATCCGTTTAAATGGAAAAATCCTATTCAAATAAATATAGAATCTGGAAAACCTATAATTTGCCATTTAAAATATCATAAAAATATAAAATCTAGAGGAGATATTGAACTTTTAGCCGGAAGAGGATATTTTGACCCTAAAAGGAATGAAGATAAGAAGGATGGTGAATCTCTTAGTAAACCGGGTGCAATAATTTCAAAACCTGATTATTATTTCACACCTGGGACTGTTATACTAAAAAATTGGAAAGGGAGAATAAATTGGAGCGGTACAGCGCAGATTATAGATGATTAGAATGATCTTAACAAAACGATCAATAGCAAAACTTGAATTCAAAAGAGATGAAAAATATTTCCAAACCCTCGAAGGCCACACCAAAGATGCTCTCAAAATACTCAAAGCATACATCCAGCGAAACTACGACACAATTACTCAGTTCTGCGAAAGATGGAAACTAAACAGAGAGAAATTCCTGAGAAATCTCTTTTTAACGGTATATCTCCACGATATTGGTAAGCTAACAAAAGAGTTCCAGAGAAACATAATACAAAACAAAAGGTCACAGAAGTACCCTCACGCTTATTACGGATTCTTCTTGCTTTACGATTCCTTCACCGAGACCACCATCGACATCCCCATAGAACTCGCTGCAATCCTCGGACACCATACACAACTTTACAACCAGTTGTATGAAGATGAAAATCTGTTTGAAAAACCCACCTTTCTGGAAAATGAAATTGAAGAGTTTGTGTTAAATTCCGTGAAAATATATATGGAGCTTGGTTTTGACGAACTCTTCAAATTTGATGGGTTTACCTTAAATAACATTCCAAAATTTAGTTGGAACAAACTCAGAAAAGTTAGAAGAGGTTTTATTGGGAAAATAAATACGTATTTGGACGAAAACAAAAATTGGGAACTCATAAAATCTACGTTTTCCTACTTCTTCGCAATACTTCAGACATGCGACGATTACGCGAGTGCCCACTTCTCAAAATTCATTGAAAGTTATGATGGTGATAAAGAACAATTAGACAGTGTTATTGAAGATGCCAATGAATACGTTCCAGTACTAAATATAGATAATCCCATCAAAACGGTTCTTGGAGGTAAAGAACCCTATGAATTTCAGAAAGATTTGCTCAACCCACCGAAATTTGTAACCCTCTTCGCTCCATGTGGAAGGGGAAAAACTGAAGCAGCCCTATTATGGGCTATGAATGCCCTTAAAGAACACAAAAGAAACAAAATCGTTTTTGCGATGCCAACCCAGACAACGAGCAATGCTATGTATGACCGGTTTATCAAAGATTTTAATTTTAGTAGAGAAAGTGTTGGACTTTACCATGGAAGGAGTTTTATCAAGCTCAGAGATGAGTTAATTAAAGAAAAGGAAGAAGAGTTTGATGAAGAGAAAGATGTGGAGGAAATTAGAAGCGAGACTTTCAAAGGAAACATTTTCTTCAAACCTATAACGATCACAACCATCGACCATCTGATATACTCATTCGTTAAGGGATTCAGTCAGGCAGATTTTGCCCTTGGAAATTTACAGAATGCGGTTATTATTTTTGACGAGGTACATTACTACGAGAAGCTTACTTTGGGACATTTACTTACTCTATTTAAACTTCTAAAGAAAATGGACATCCCCCATTTACTGATGTCAGGTACACTTCCAGACTTTATGTTGAAAGAATTGCGGGATTATAAACACATAGAGGATAAAGAAGGATTGAAATTCAGACCATTTAAAATTGAAGTCTACAACCATACACTCTCTGAAGATACAGTTGTTGATGAAATCATCAGAAACTACAAAAAAGGGCTAACTCAGTTCGTAATTCTGAATACTGTAGAGAGAGCAAAACAATTTTATTTGAGATTGAGGAAAGAAATTGGTAATCAATCAAATATAATGCTGTATCATTCCCAGTTTACCTACAACGATAGAATAAAGAAGGAGAATGAAATCTACCGAAGAATCAAGCAAAAACCTTTCATTCTTGTTGCGACACAGGTTATAGAAATCTCCCTCGACATTTCCTGCGATGTAATGTATTCGGAACTCGCTCCACCGGATGCTCTCGGTCAAAGAGCTGGCAGGCTTAACCGAAAAGGGAAAGATTGGAAAAATGAAATAGAGCACAAATTGGAAATTTACCTACCTGAAAACAACCTACCCTATGATGAAAGTTTGATTGAAAAATCACATAAAGTTGTAGAGAATTACCAGAAACCGATGAGTTATCAAGAAATAAAAGAACTCTGTGATTTTGTTTATAAAGAGTATGAACTCGAAGCTCCAAGCAACTTCCTTACGTTTTTCAAAAAATGTGCTGTATTCGGCAAGCATTGGAGGAAGATTGCAACGGAAAGTGAAGAGGGGTTGATATTCAAAGTTAGAGATGAGAAAATTCAATATGTTGATGTTATTCCGGAGTGTATTTTTGAAAAAGAAGGTAATGATGCCTTTAGGGTTGAAAATATGGCCAAGATACCACTTTATTACTTACTAGAAGATTTGAAAGTTAAGGGTGGTGGTGTCTTCTATCTTCATGAGTTGCCAAAAGGCAGGAGAAAGAAAGCATTCTGGGTTTGTAGTTATCCATACAGCTATGAAATAGGATTTGATTACGATGTAAAAGTCGATGATACATGTATAATTTAATAGTCTAAACAAAAACCAAAAAAGGCAAAAACTGGAAACTCCTCGAGATTCAGCGTTAGGTCATAGCAGACAAAATTCAAAAGCAGCATTACATGCACATAAGATGAAATTGAACACTGTTGTTGCCGAAACTGCATTTAAAACCAAAAACTCCTCGAAGCTCTCTAGAACGTCAACATCTTGGAAAGTATTTTTAAGTTGAAGTTCTAATTACTAATATGCTAAAGCTGGAAATACCCGAGGACATACTAATATCTCTAAAAATACCAAAGAAAGATCTTGAAAAAGAGCTAAAACGTGAATTAGCTCTGGCACTATACCAGAAAGGAACTACATCTTTAGGAAAAGCAAGAAAACTGGCTAAAATGAGTAAATGGGAATTTATAGAAGAGCTGGGTAAGAGAAAGATACCTCGCCATTATTCTGAAGAAGAGCTAAAGGAGGATCTGGATTTTGTCAAAGGTAGTAAGTGATTCCTCCCCTCTGATTCATCTTTCTAAGATTGGACAATTGGATATTCTGAGAGAGCTTTTTGGTGAACTTATAATTCCTGAAGCAGTTTATAGAGAGTGCGTTATGGAGGGAAAAAACAGAGAAGATGCTAAAAGAATCCAGAACGCAAACTGGATTAAAGTTCAAAACTAGGAGACATGAACATTAAAAAGGCTTTAAGTATGAATTTAGACGATGGAGAGGCTGAAGTTATAACTGAAAGAAGCCGAAAGTTTGTAAAACGGCTAGTACTTCATCAAACTCAAAAAACACAAAAACCAAAAAGTCCTCAAAATTCGGTGTTGAATAGTCAAAAATTAAGAAAAGACTTTACTAAACTCCCTTCAAAAGACTTTTACAATTCGCAAAGTCTGCCCGTAAATCTCGCCACCTCTTCTGCCGTATGCTGAAGAAGACTCTCCACAGTATCCTCGCTATCAAGAATCTCTTCAATAATATCAACCATTCTGTCTTTATTTACTTCCTCTTCAGAAGAAGCAAGAATATTTCTGCGAAGTTTATTCAGCTCCTCAGGAATGTTATCCTGCCCCTCAAGATAGATGCGTAACAACTCCTTCCAGAAAATCTTCTCCATTTTAATCACCGCAATTGTAATATTTTAGGGTCTCCCCATCATAACCCTCACTTATCTCAACAAAACTCAATTGAGACTACCTAAATCCGGAAACAATTAACTCCCTGAATGTGCTTCAGGCTA
>MTMJ01000073.1 GCA_002010045.1 Archaeoglobus sp. JdFR-22
GTAGTTTTTACCAGCTAGCTCAGAGAATCAGTTTTGCGGAGAAGTGGGTTAAGGAATTTTTGAATTTTGGTTAAGTAAGTTATGTCAAATACTATAAATAGGTCATTATTGAGAAATGTTATTTTTTCTACATAGAATCTATTGATTGTAAGCCTGTCCTCGCTGATATAATCCCTAATCTCATCCCAGCCAAGACTGGCGACTGTCTCGATAATATCTGACTCTTTCATATCAAATGAGATGAATATACCTTTTTCTCCTTTCTCAATCCCCTTCATTAAGTACTGTAAAGCAAAGGTGGTCTTACCAGTACCTGTAGACCCCAGCACAACGTTCACTGTGTTTGGTAGGTAACCGCCCCCGAGGAGATCATCCAGTCCGAATATACCGGTTTCAATTCTCATTATTACAATTATAATGCCAATTCTGATATATAAAGTTTATGATTTTTAGAATCACAATTTAGAAATTACATTATATCTGTTTAAAGGCTTCCCCTCTATCCAAGTTCTCCTCAATTTCAAGTGCAAAATTAAGAATCAAGTTCTCTGAGAAATAATCGCCCATTACCTGAAGACCAACTGGCAAAGAGTTGGCAAATCCAATTGGGAGAGACAATGCTGGAATTCCAGCAAGATTAATCGGCACTGTATTCACGTCCATCTTATACATCGTAAGCGGATCAGCAAGCTCTCCAATCCTGAAAGCTGTAGATGGCATTGTAGGCGAGATTAGGACATCATAGTCTTTAAATGCTCTCTGAAAGTCGTTTTTTACCAGAGTTCTTACCTTCAATGCCTTCAGGTAATACTTACCGAAATAACCTGCTGAGAGAGCATAACTTCCCAGCATAATCCTCCTCTTTACCTCATCACCAAACCCTTCTGCCCTGACTCTTGAGAAATATCTTGTCCACGAATCGAGCTGGTCTAAAGCATGACCGTATCTCACACCATCGTATCTTGCAAGATTGGAAGAAGCTTCACTCATAGCGATAACGTAGTAAGCAGCAAGTGCATATTTGAAGGATTTCATGGAGACCTCTCCTGCCGAGTGTCCCAATGACTCTATTAACTCTACACTCTCATTGAATTTCGTCATCACATCGTCTTTTGCGGTCATCTCCTTTATAATCCCAACTCTCAACCGTTTTTCCTTCTTTTCGAACCTGAATCCTCTGCCAGCATTGGTTGAATCCCTCTCATCTTTACCTGCTACGACCTCGAAAAGCAGTATTAAATCATGAACATTTGAAGCCATTGGGCCTATCTGTTCGAGAGAATTCGCATAGGGTATTAAACCATAGCGGGATACAAGCCCGTAAGTACCTTTCAGTCCGACGACACCACAGAAACTTGCAGGGCATCTAATACTACCACCAGTATCACTTCCAAGAGAGAGCACTGCCTCATCTCCCGCTATCACTGCCCCGCTACCACCACTGCTACCTCCAGCAACTCTTTCAAGGTCGTGGGGGTTCCTCACCACTCCGAAATAGGATGTCTCAGTAGTTGTTCCCATGGCAAATTCATCCATGTTTGTCTTGCCAATGATTATTGCTCCCTCCTCTCTTAACCTCTCAACAACATGAGCATCAAATGGTGGAATATAATTATGCAGAATTCTGGATGAGCATGTTGTCTTCAGGTCTCTGGTGGTGATGCAGTCTTTTACTGCTACCGGAATTCCTGCAAGTTTTCCTTTAAGTTCTTCTCTGTCATAAAGCTCAGCAGTCTTTATGGCATCCTCACTCAATGTGACATAGGCATTCAATTTACTCTCACCTATTCTTTCAAGCAATTCTGAAAGCATATCACTGCATCTCTCAGATTCGAGCCTCTCACGCCATTCTGTAACGCTTATCATTCAACCACCCTTGGTCCCTTGATGTAGCCATCTTCCACATGCTTCGGGTTTCTCAGGACATCCTCTCTCGGCAGACTCTCTTTCACTTCGTCTTTTCTGAATACATTTGTTAAAGGTAAAACCTGAAATGAGGGTTCCACATTCTCTTCAACCTCATCGAGAATGTTAAAATAATCAAGAATACTTTGAAAATCTTCTTTGAATTTTTGAACCTCTTCTTCACTGATTTCTATTTTAGCAAGGTCAGCGATGTGCAGCACATCTTTTTCTGTAATCATTAAATCACCTGACCCTGAAAAGTTCAGTGTGAATAAATTTTTTTGGTTTGGTGAAAATGGAACAACAGCTTAGGGAAATGACTTCTTAAAGGTGCAGGAGTTTCTACCAGAGTTTTGAAGTTTTAAACAAAAAAATAAAAAATTTAGCTTTATCTGTATTTTCTCAATATCAGTGCAATCAGAAAACCTGCAGCGGCAAATAAAAGCTCAAAACCCGGAATTCCTTTGTCGACTTCAGAGCTTTTCACACCCCTGACAGAAATCTTCAGCATTGAGTCTCCACTTATATCCTCAGTTCCAAGAAGGGTGGTATAAGTTCCCTCAAAATTTATATCTGCACTCTCTTCAACTTTTGCAACGTATTTTAGGTCTGTCTCCTTTAAATCCGAGCCGTAGAGAACCCATTTCAGTCCAGTATCGGTCTCAGTTGCTTCTGGAGTGCTTGAAATATAGGTTATACCTTCGGGAATTTTCTCCTCAACAATAGCTCCGGCAGGTATCTCTCCATCGATTTTTATTGATAGTGTTACAGTAATTTCGTCACCCGTGGATGCAGAATCGGGCAAATCTCTTGTCACAGTCAGTTCTGCTGAGACACTTCCAGCAAGCATTAAAAGCAATATCAGAGCTAAAATTATCCTCATTTCATCACCTCAACATCCATTTGCCCATATCTCAATCACCTGCAGCATCTGAAGGTCTGTGAGCTCACCCTCAGCCCACTGTGACACAAAGCTCAGAAGCATCGTATCTGTTACAGGACAGGGGGGCCAGTCTGAGTACTGTGATAAAACTTTCAGCATATCATCACCCATTATCTCTCCCGCATTGTCTTCAGTCTCCCATAAACCCTTGACATAGTAATCTCCAAGAGCATCTCTCGGTAAACAGAGTTTATATTCTATTTCCTGCTCCTTCAATCCTGCCTCACTCATCAACAACCATTTCAATGTATTACCTTCAACCTTATCCGGCTCAACCGTAGCTCCCATATACTCGAACTCAGAAGGATACGTTTCAGTTATTATGAGTCCAGTAGTTCCAGCCTTCGGATTGATTTTGATTTTTACAGGAATGCATGATAATGGTTCAGCAGTCTCTGGTAAGATTCTCTCTACATAAGCATCACTCTGAGGTTCAACTTTGCTGACACATCTGCAGTATGGGTTAGCATAAGCGTCTTCGAATAGCCTGCACTCAGCATCTTTGCAACTTCCCACACAGGATTGTCTTTCCCTGTCGTAATAACACTTTTCTGTACCTTCTTTGAAGCAATAGCGGAACTTATAATTTTCCATGGTTACCGACGCCAAGGTTGCAGGTATTTCTCTACCACATGGCTGGTCACTGCATGTTACTGGATTCCTGAGTTTTCTGTATGCTTCCTCCTTTGTCAGACAGACGCATTCATCACTGCATACTCCAACTGGTTTGCATGAGCATTCTGCGTATACGACCTTTCCAGTGGTATCTCTCCTCACAACATTGAGGTTGCACTTCCCATCCGGACATTCGCCAACACAGACATTTTTCTCGTAATCATAGTAGCACTCCTTAACCACCTTGTAACAGTACTTTTCATCTCCACATTGCTCTTCTTTACATCTCTCCAGAGATAATCCCTCTTCCCTGTATTTCCTGACTTCCTCATCACTCAGACATCTGCAATCATCCGGACACTCGTAACTGACGCATGCACACTCAGGTATGCATAATTTCACACAGGATTCAAATTCTTTTTTGCATTCCTCTTCAGAGTCTGTTCTCAGGCACTCTTCAAGCTTAATCTTGCATCTCTCTTCACATACCTCATACTCTGAAGTAGCAACGCACCTCATATTATCCGGGCAGTAGCCTGTGCATGCTCTTCTGTACACATCAAACTGGCATCTCTCTTCAGGTTTCTTGAAGCAGTACTTGTACACACCATGTTCTGCACTTATTACTCCGCACCTCACAAGATTGCCTGTACTATCCTTGCAGAATTCCAGACCTTTTCTGTATCCTTCCTCCTTGTCAAGGCAAGAACAGCCTGTCGGACATTGCCATTCTACTTTTCTGTAACAGAACTTCCGCACATCTTCATCGCATGGCTGGTCTGTGCATTTCTCAAGCCTCACACCCGCTTCTTCGTATTCTTTCACATCATCTGGACTCAGGCATGCACATTCTTCAGGGCAGACTGCTGAAGGACAATCATCCTTAAAGCAGTACATTGGTGTTGAAGGTGTTAGAGCCGAAACGGAAGTGGAAGTCTCATAGCCACACACCTCATCGCTGCATCTTGTAGGACAGGAGAACTTCTCTCTTGCCTTTGCCTCTGTCATGCATTCACACTTATCCGGACATGAATAAGGAGTGGTTGAAGGTGTGGGCGTAACCACTGGCTTCTGCCAGCAGTACTTCTCGACGTCATCCTCGTAACCACACACTTTTTTCTCATTATTGCACAGCTTCTCATATCCTTTCTCAATAGCATCTCTTTCAGTCAGGCATAAGCAATCATCGGGACATTCTGCAGCAGAAACGATGCTGCTCAATACCAATATAACTGCCAGCACCAAAAAAGGTTTTAGAAGTCTCATGTACATCAGAAAGCATAATGATTAATAAATTTTGCGGCTTACATATTAATCCGATTATAGATTTTTTAACCTGTGTAACCTTAAACAAATTAATGGAATCAGCAGTCATAGTGCTTTCTGTACCTTCTGACTCCATCCATCTGGAGGAGTTTTTCATCCTCGACTTCCACAATAAACTGATAGTCATAAAGCACTTCATGGATTTCCGAACATACTTTCCTCAGCTCATTCTCTATTTCTTCTTTCCTGAATTCATCTATCCAGACTTCAAAATACACATCCTTAAGGCATTCATTTAGATTAAAAATATTTGGTATTTCCGGTGAAGCCAATTTGTTTTAACTCCCGATACTTGTAGAAATACACACTAAATTAGCACTGAACCCTCAATTTTGCCTCTTTTTTAGCAATATCGACGACACAGACGGCACTGCAACCTTCCACATCTATGTCAACAGGAGTAGACCACGTTCCTTCGAGTTCATTACACCTATAGGAGTCCTTAAGAGTTCCAATCTCGCTGCATTCACTTGACATTGCGATTCGCTTTGCCTCGGTCAGATTCATTCTCTCTTTTGATATAAGGGAGTGCTTTGCCTTTGCTTTTCTAACACAGTATATCTCCTCTTTCTGACTATCTGCACTCTGACTACAGCCTGAAACTGCCGTAACAATTAAAAATAAGCAGAAAAATATCCAAAACCTCAGCATTGTATTCTCCTTCTCCATTTAAACCCTCTTTTTAAACCGGCAATTTATATTTTCTGAAACTGTTGAGATACTTTGACTCACTTTGAGAACCAGAATGAAAAAATAATCAGCAGAAGAATTAGCAGCAGTGCACTTAAGAACACGATATTGGTTAGCTTCTCAATTCTACGTTTCTCTTCAGCAGTTATAGCTCTTAGAGTTCTTGCTTTGCTGCATTCCAGAAAATACTCTCTGAAACCGGGAAACTTCACCTCAACAACATGCTCTCCGGGTTCATCAATACTGTGTTCAAATTCAAAAGAACCGCTGTAATCTGTATTGCTCTCAGCCATTTTAACATTATCGATATAGAGTTCAATCCTTTTACGTTCTACCGGCTCCCACCTCTTTCCTTTCTGGTCGTACCACTGCAGATAACCTGCAATGGTTATATCTTCCCCCAGAACGGGTCTTTTATCGCTGAAGTTCAACCCAGCTATACGTGTTCTCTCAGGGTGCATTAATTAATTATTGAACCAATGTCTTAAATAACTATTGAATGCTGAAAAATTTGAATATTATTTTTTAACCCGAACATCAAGATATCTTTTGGTGACAGGAATCAACTCCTTCAACATGATTTTTCTATCTTCGTACAGCTTGCACTGGTTCATGGGCATCTCAAGAACCTCTCCATTCACTTCATAGACGAAATATCCTTTCTCGCCATCAATTGCCAGAACATACTCCGTATCACCTATTTTACTTACACTGACACCAGACACTTTCCTCAGTGCATCAAGAACTGAGGCACCTTTCTCGACCTCCACTGTTGCAGGTTCACAGAGTTCATCAAGCATTGCGTAAATATTCTCTGGATTTGCCCTTAGGAGATGAATCTTCCCAATCTTTCTTTTTCTTATTAAGCCAGCTCTCTCGAGAATTTTTACATGTTTGATAGCAGCGGGAGTAGAGATTCCCACTTTTTTTGCTAAACCAGAAACGTGGATTTCCTCGTTTAACAAAATTTTCAGCATTCTGTATCTCGTCTCACAGCCCAATGCTTTGAAAATGTTCATACTTATCACTAACCATCTGGTTAACAACCGGTAACCAATTCCACAAGTATATAAACCTTGTTTTTTTTGCCCGTACATGAAAAAACTGGCAATTTTTACCCTAATTTTGATATTCAGCATATCAGTAGCGGATGCGTCCACCTTCCACTTCGATGATGGCAGAACTGGAAATTTTAGTGACGCTGGACCAAAGATTCCTAAATTACTGTGGAAAACAGACTTAACAGGTTTGATAGGAGCATCTCCCGTATACTGGGACGGAAAGGTTTTTGTCACAAACTGGTATGCAGGAAGCTGGAATCCCGGATTGTACTGTATAAATTCAAGCAATGGTGATGTTGTCTGGAGAAATGAGAACATAACAGGTGCTTCAACTGTGGCTATTGCCAATGATTTACTTTTCGTGGGCAGCATATCAGGAAAATTTTATTGCTTAAATGCTACAACGGGCAGGATAATCTGGAGCAAGAATCTTGAAGACAATCCAAGCTGGTGGGGTATTGCCTCCTCTTCCCTCATTTACAATAACAGAACATACATTACCACATTTTCCAGAGGTGTACTGCATGCTCTGGATTTTAACGGAAATGAACTCTGGAATTTTATAACTGAGGAAAGCTCTCCCTACACATCTCCATCAGCATCTAATAGCGTGATCTTTTTTGCTGGAAATGATACTCTTTACTGTTTAAATGAGAGTGGCGGAGTTATATGGAATTTTGCTGTTTATGAGCAAATAAAAAACACACCATCCATTGATTACGGCAAGGTATTCTTTGCTACAGAAACAAAGCTTTATACCATCAATTTGGATGGTGATGAGGTGTGGAACAGAACACTCAATGGTACAATCTCAACTGCAGCTCTTGCCTATGGAAATGTTTACATCGGTTCGAAAGATGGTGTTCTTTACTGTATTAACGCAAGCAATGGAGATGAAGTCTGGAATTTTACTGCAAACGGAAAAATTGATCCATCACCGGCATTATCTGATGGAATAGTTTACTTTGCAACAAACACACCAAATGGAACCATATATGCTTTGAATGCCTCAGATGGAAGCTTGATATGGAGCTATAGCCTTAACCCGCCCGAAGGAAGCAATTATAACATCATGTCATCCCCGTTTATTGCAGATGGTAAGCTCTTTATTGGTGCGGATGATGGCTATGTCTACTGCTTCAGCCCTCTCATCTGGAGAGGAAGTGTGGAGTTAAATCCTGCTGAGATCATTGTTGAGCTTAAAGATGATAGCACTACAAAGGTGGATGGATACAGTGCCCTTGCAGCACTGGTTAAAGCTTCAGAGATCGGAGAGTTCAACATAACGATTGTTAACTCAACCTGGGGATTGTATGTTGAAAGCATTGCAGATATCAAAGCTGAAGGAATGAAGGGGTGGATGTATGCCGTGAATGGAGAAATGCCCCCCATAGGGGTGGCAGATTATGAATTAAGCAATGGCGATACCTTGGACTTCTTCTACGGTTCATGGGGAGTTTCACCAGAGGAAGCAGATTACAGGGTGATAATCCATGTAAATCTTACAAATGTAATCTGGACAGGAAGTGTGGAATTAAAGCAGGGAAACTTTTCTATCAGGGCTAAAAGTAATGAGAGCTATGAAGTCAGCAATTTAACAGCCTTGGGAGCTTTGAATGCTGCAAGTCTAGCGGGAGAATTCAATTATACAGTGGTTGATAAATGGTTTGAGACATGGGGCATGCTTTTAGTGGATTCCATTTATGGAATAGAGAATAACGGGTCAGCAGGATGGATGTACTGGGTCAATTATCCCGATGAAGAAATGCCCCTTACCGGAGCCAATAACTACGCAGTTAAAGATGGAGATGTTGTATACTGGTTTTACTCTGAAAGCATGAATGACACACCTTCAAATTCACCCTACGTTATAAAAATTGTAGTTAGGACAGAAAAGGTGTTTATAGAGTCATTTGAGGTCTCGAATGGTACAAAGGGTGGGAATGCAACTGCCTGGATAAATCTTACAGCTTTGGATGGAGGATGGTATGTTATTGTTGTTAGTGGAACAAACAATGGCGAAAGTATTGCGGGAATTTCAACAGTGTATGTGAATGAAAATGAAGAATTAAGAATTCCAGTTCTCGTGAATATTCCACAGCAAGTTCCTGCTGGCGAATACAAACTTTACGCAGGCGTTTACAGGCTGGAAGATTATCCGGAGAACATATTGAACTGGTATGGCAGTCAGAAGTGCGAGGTGAATTGATTTGAGATTGTTAATACTTTTTATTTTGCTTTTTGCTTTGTGCCATCCAGTACAAGCGCTCTCAATGAATGTGGAAGGCAATTATGTAGATGAGGAGGTTAAAGTGACGCTTGATGAAGAAGCGTTTGTAATTTTCAGAATGAATTATGGAACACCAATTTATGCTGAAGGCTCCACAGCTTACTTTATTCCAAGAGTTACAGGAGAGCTTTATATTGAAGCGATAGCTGGAGATGAGCGCATAAATAAAACAATCTCAATAACACAAAGACAAAGCGGTGGAGGTGGTGGAGGTACTGATTATTATACACTTCCAGATGGCACCTTTACAGTAACAGCAAATGGTAAGGAGTATCCGGTAAAGTGGAGGACTGCATTAGGTGCATTAGAGAAAGCATCTAAAATACTGGGGTTCAGCTATACGGTAGAAAAGAAATCTTGGGGTCTCTATGTTAAATGCATAAAAAGCAAATGCGAGAAAAGCGATGGAGATACTTCAGGATGGATGTACTGGGTTTCTGGATCGATTCCTGGAGTAGCATCGGACGAATATGAAATAAAAGAAGGGGATGTGATAATATGGTATTTCTCAAGGAGTATGGATGATACACCTGATGCATCCCCATACAAAATAAAAATAACGGTAAGTACTGGATACATAGTTGGAGTTGAGCCTTCATGGTCCTCAACTTCATCAGCCTCATCTTCACATGGTACCTATACAACTTCAACGACTCCAGAAAAATTTTCTAAGTCCATTTTACTCTTGCCTGATGTTGAGAAAATTGTGGAACTGGGTAAGATTACTGAAAAAATCGATATTGTTTCAATAACACTGAAGTCCAATAGGAGCAAACAAATCTTGCTTGAAGTATATGAAGACTCGATTATCAGCGCACCAGGTAAGATTTACAGATGCTTTTCAATACACCTGAGCGATTCAGGAATAGAAGGTGTTATTGAGTTCAGAGTTTCGAAAGAATGGCTGAATTTGTGCTGTAATCCTGATCAGATTGTGTTAATAAAATACAGAAATGGTGAGCATGTTGAACTACCCACAGAACTTGTTAGAGAAGATGGAGAATATTATTATTACAAATCTAAATTAAAATCATTCAGCACATTCGCAATTATTGCCAAATGGAAGGGTTTTCCACTGAATACAACAGATGACAGAATATTGAGAGCTCTGGAATGGCTCAGAACAATTCAGAATGATGATGGAGGTTTCTCCAACCCTAATGAGGAAAGTGATATTGCAAAGACTTCATGGGCTGTGATGGCTTTAGCTGCTGCTGGAGAAAACCCGAACGAGTGGGTAAAGAATAACACATCACCAATCGATTACATAAGAAACAATTTGAACGAATCCATTGGCAGAATGGGTACTGCTGATTACGCAAGGACAATTTTAGCTCTGAAAGCGGCAGATGAAAATCCGAGAAACTTCAGCGGTATTAATCTCGTGGATATGCTCAAATCCAAGATAAAATCTGATGGGCAGATTGGGGACTTCATATATACAACCATATGGGGAATTTTGGCATTGAAAGCTTGCGATGAGGACGTAAACAAATCAGTTGAGTGGTTAAAGCAGCAGCAAAATGAAGACGGAGGTTTTGCATGGGCTACTGGAGAAAAAAGCGATTATGATGATACTGCTGCTGCTATTCAGGCTTTAATTTCAGCAAGAGAACCAAAAGATTCTGAGGTGATAAAAAAAGCTCTTGATTATCTCAAAACAGGGCAGAATGAAGACGGAGGTTTCAGATACTTTGGAACTTCAGCAAGCAATGCTGCGAGTGATGCGTGGATTATACAGGCTTTAGTTGCAGCAGGAGAAAATCCGATGGAATGGAAGAAAAATAACGTGAGTGTTGTAGACCATTTGTTAAGCTTGCAGACAGAAGAAGGATATTTCAACTACACTTCATATCAAACTTCAAATCCCGGTTATATGACCGCATGTGCTATAATGGCTTTACTGGGTAAATCTCATCCAGTAAAAGCCGGGGAAATCCTCGATATTTTGGAGAAAACTGATGATAGCATTGTAATTCCCGCCAAGACGACTATCTCTAAACAAACAAAAACAGTACTGGAAGAAACTACTACTCCAGAAACCACGCCATTTAAGGAGGCCGGTGATGTTAAAATTACCTCTGAGATTACCTCTGAATCACAGGAGACGTCTAATACAACGCATATCATATTGATTGCAGTGCTTGTTCTTGCTGTTATATCCACAATTGCTTATATCAGGATGAGAAGATGAGGCTCAAGCCTGTAATTTACCTTTTAATTTTTTTAATAGCTTTTACAGGCTGTCTGCAGAATGATGAAACAGCAGATTCTAAGACTAATTTCACTGAAATAAGTCTGAATTCAACCTTGAATTCGACACAACTAATTGTAGATGATTTTGGCTATGCAATCAGCTTGAATTCAACTCCAGAAAGAATAATATCGCTTGCTCCAAGCAATACGGAGATATTATACGCTTTAGGAGTTGGTGATAAAGTTGTTGCGGTAACAGATTACTGCAATTTTCCACCTGAGGCAAAAAATAAAACGAAGATTGGTGGTTACTCTACTGTAAATGTTGAGAAAGTCATCTCTCTCAATCCAGACCTTGTGGTTGCATCCTACGGTAATGGAAAGGAAACTGTGGAATTTCTTCGAAACTATGTTCCAGTTATAGCTCTGAATCCCCAAAATCTAAGTGATGTTATGAAAGATATCGAATTACTGGGAAGAGCAACAGGTCAGGAGGAGAACGCAACTAAAATCATCGAAATGATGAGAGAAAAGATAAAAGAGATAAAAAAGAGACACAAGCCAAACGAATCCAGAGAATTGAAGGTTGCACATATACTCTGGCACGATCCTATATGGGTTAGTGGTAAGAACACATTTATTGATGAAATAATTACGATTGCAGGTGGTGAGAACGTTTTCGATTTTGAAGGATGGAGAATAGTGAGTGAAGAAGACTTAATTGAGAAAAATCCGGATGTTATAATTGTTAATGCTGGAACAGGAATGAGTAAGGGCAGAAACATTATTTATGAGGAGGTTATGAATCTGAGGATTAAAGCTGTGGATGAAGGTCATGTTTATACCATAGACCCGGATATCATTTCAAGACCTTCTTACAGACTCGTTTATGCTCTTGAAGAGATTGCGAATATTCTGAACGAGGTGAAGAGTAATGTTAGCGAAATTGAAAATTGAACCTATCGACAAAAAGGCAATGGAAGAAGCAAGAAAAAGGCAGAATGAGCTGACAAAACCAAAAGGGAGTTTGGGAATGCTGGAAGAACTGTCAATCAAGATAGCCGGTATAAAAGCTCAACCAAGGCCAAAGCTCAAAGATAAGGCTATCATAACAATGGCAGCAGACCACGGTGTTGTTGAAGAGGGAGTTAGTCTTTACCCGCAAGAGGTTACCCGACAAATGGTTTTAAACTTTCTGAGAGGAAAAGCAGCGATAAATGTGCTGGCAAGGCATGTTGGAGCAAGGGTAGTTGTTGTTGACATGGGTGTGATTGGTGGTTTTAGTGAGAAGGGAATAGTATGCAAGATGATAGATTTTGGAACAAAAAATATGACTAAGGGCAAAGCAATGACAAGGGAGCAAGCTATCGATTCAATTAAAGCGGGAATTGAAGTCGTTGAAGAAGAAATCTCCAAAGGACTTGACATCGTTTGCACAGGAGACATGGGAATTGGAAATACAACTGCTGCAAGTGCCATATCTGCGGTTATTATGCAAAAAGAGGTTGAGAATGTAACTGGAAGAGGAACTGGCATCGATGATGAGCAGCTTTCTCACAAAATTGAAGTTATAAGAAGAGCAATAGAGGTCAATCAACCTTTCGAAGATGCAATCGATGTACTTGCCAAAGTTGGTGGTTTCGAGATAGGGGGGCTTGCAGGTGTTATATTGGGTGCAGCAGCAAACCGCATCCCTGTTGTGATTGATGGTTTTATTTCTACCTCCTCTGCATTACTTGCTGTAAAACTTAAACCGGAAGTTAAGGATTATCTTATAGCATCACATTGCTCAGCAGAACCGGGTCATAAGCTAGCACTTAATTTTCTTAAGCTCAAACCAATTCTGAATTTGAATATGAGACTGGGAGAAGGAACAGGTGCAGCTTTAGCACTTTCTATAATTGAGGCTGCAACAAAAGTTCTGGATGAGATGGCTACTTTTGAAGAAGCTGGCGTTTCTAAGGCAGAAAAATGATTACGCTTATCCTCGGCGGGGCAAGGAGTGGAAAAAGCAGTTTTGCTCAGAAATTAGCAGAAAGCAGAAAAGTGCTTTTCGTTGCTACTGCAGAAGCTCTGGATGATGAGATGAGAGAAAGGATTGAAGAACACAAAAAGCAACGTCCTTCATCATGGCGAACTCTGGAAGCTACATCCAGAATTGGAAAAAAGATAGCCGAAAATGTGGGTAATGCGGAAGTCGTAATCATCGATTGCATAACCATGCTAGTCTCAAATGTAATGCATGAAATTGAAAGGGAATTGGATGAGTTGATTGATTGCATGAAGAAAGTCGATGCAAGCTTCATCATCATCTCCAATGAAGTTGGTTTAGGAATTGTGCCCGAAAACAAATTGAGCAGGACATACAGGGATGCACTCGGATGGGTGAATAAGAGACTGGCTGAATATGCTGATGAAGTCTTCTTTATGATTGCTGGGATACCTGTTAAGATAAAATGAAACTTGCAGCTAAGCTTAAGGTAAAGTTAAAGAACGCAGTAGAGAAAAATCAAGCTGATGGAATACTTCTTTCTGGAGGACTGGATACAAGCGTTTTAGTGGCAATCTCCAGTAATATGATCGGGATTAATATAAGCTTGGAAGATTTTAGCTCCGATTTAGAATATGTTAAAATGCTTGAGAAAATTTTTGATATGGAAGTTTATTATGTCACAGTTAAAATAGAAGAGGCTTTATCCTCAATAAAGCATGTTATAAAGATTCTCAAAACTTTTGATCCAGCATTACCAAATGATCTTGCTGTCTATTTCGGGATAAAATTTGCAAAAAAGATTGGCTTGAAAAGTGTGATGACGGGAGATGGGAGCGATGAGCTCTTTGGCGGTTACAGTTATATGAAAGATATAGAAGATTTGAACACATATATTGAAAGAATTTTACCAAACATTTACTTCAGCTCCAACTGCATTTGCGAACATTTTGGAATTGAAATTGTACAGCCATATTTATGCAGGAGCGTTGTAGATTTCTCTCTGAATACACCACCGGAATTTAAAATAAGAAATGGAGTAGGAAAGTGGATATTGAGGAGAGCTTTTGAGGATTTACTTCCAGCAGAAATAATATGGCAGGATAAAAGACCTCTTGAGTATGGCTCGGGAATGACAAGGNTAAGGGAAATAGTAAGTTCAAAAATCTCTGATAAAGAATTCAGACAAAAATGTGAGCTTTATCCTGTAAAGTTTATGAGTAAGGAACATCTGTACTATTATGAAATCTATAGAGATGTGGTTGGAGAGATTCCAGAACCGAAGAAAGATGAGAAAGCATGCCCTTACTGTGGTGCTGGAATGAATCCTTCTTCTTTTCACTGTAGAGTCTGTGGGGGAGTGTCAGAGATTTTTCCTTCCAAGCTATAGCATCTTATATTGATGAAATCTTCAATGATCTGGGCTGGATGACCATAAATCCACACCTTAAAGTCGAGGTAGCTTTAGAACTCTACAAAGACAAAGAGATTTCACTCGAAAAAGCTGCTGAAATTGCTGGAATGGGGGTAATAGAATTCAGGGAACTCATTAGCAGAAAAGTTAAAAAAGAAGCTAAATTATTTAAAAACCGATTCTATATACCCTCAAGAGTTTATGAGGGGCTATTAAAGGCAAAAGAACAGGAATATGATTTTGTAGACTACGCACTTCAGCTATTAGATAAAATGATGCAGAGGTTAATATTGTCAAAGAACTTGCTGGTACCTTAGAGTCTCAATATTGTGGTTATCATCTTCAACCTTCTTTCCTAAATCCTTAACAAGCATCGCTGTGATATCTATAGCAGCCTTAATAGCCGTATGCAAATTATAAAACGTCCCGCTTATCTCTATAGGCGCTCTGGTCTAGCAGGCAATTATCGAACGCCTCAACAATATACTCAATTTTTTCCTTGTACCTCTCAATTCTCATCACATTTGGTAAAGTTTTTTATGAATATGATTTTTCTCTATCAATAAAGATAATTATAAGACAGTTAAGTTTGTACTGTTAATGTGAAATTATTGTTATAAAGTTATAATATCATTAATTTTAATTACATTTAAGTAAGTTATAAATAGTTTTGTTCATAACCAACAATATAAAAATTTAAATTCATAAATTTTTTATATCATAATATTCAGCTACCATAAAATTTTGGTGAATAGAATGAATATTATCAATAAATCTGTGAGAATGGTGGCTGTACTCTTAACCGTTCTCACCCTTAGCGGAATAACACAAGCAATAATTATTGTCCCGGATGACTATCTCAGAATCCAGTGGGCAATAGATAATGCAAGCGACGGAGATACAATTGTTGTAAGGGATGGAATCTACGTTGAAAACGTTGACGTTTACAAGCGTTTGACAATCAGGTCAGAGAACGGTTCTGCTAACTGTACTATTAAAGCTGGATTCGGAAATGTATTCAGCATAACTGCCGATTATTCAAGCATAACTGGTTTTACTTTTGCCGGAGCAGGTGAAAACGAATTTCTATTTGCTGGCATCAGCATTAACGCCAATCACTGCAGAATTACAGACAATCTGTGCTTGAATAACAGTGTTGGAATAGCTCTTTACGGAGCAAATGACAACATAATTACAAACAACAACATCACCAATAACATTTTCGGAATTAGACTTTACTATTCAAATAACAACTTAATCTACCTGAATGACTTCATTAACAGTAGAAATGTTTATTCTTATGAATCAACCAATTTATGGAATTCATCGAAGCAAACAATCTATCAATACAGCGGTAAAACCTTCATCAACTACCTCGGAAATTACTGGAGCGACTATAAGGATCAGGATGAACCAAGCTTTAGTGGTGAGGACTTACCCGGCGGTTATATGCCACCAGAGAATTATTTAGACCTTAATGGTGATGGTGTTGGAGATACGCCTTATACAGCATACGTGGGCTCAGACAAAGACTACCATCCACTCATGAAGCCTTTTGAGAACTATTTTGTACTTGGGGAGAAACCTAAGCTGGTTGATTATGAAATAAAGAATCTTTGGGAGGATTATATAAGAGAGAAAATAGAAAATGGAGGCATTCTTGGGGAATTAGAGATAATAAGTTTTTAGGGTGCTTACAAAATTACCAACAAAATACCAATTCTAACATCTCAATACTCTAAATAACAAACCCATATAACTCCCTACAAAAAGATACATAGC
>MTMJ01000098.1 GCA_002010045.1 Archaeoglobus sp. JdFR-22
TCATCAGATTAATTCTGATAAGATATTCATTGGCAGAATAAATACCGGGAAGGTTTTCACCCTCTATACCCATGAAAGCGGGCAGTCCTGCACCAGTTCCCAGAAACACAGCATCGTATTCTTCCAGTAAATCGTCAACCGTCAGGGTCTGACCGACAATAACATCTGTAACAATTTTTACACCCAGCTGCCTGACATAATCAACCTCTCTCCTCACAATCTCCTTCGGTAGTCTGAACTCTGGTATGCCGTAAACAAGAACTCCGCCTGGCTCATGCAGTATCTCGAATATTGTGACTTCATGTCCCTTCTTAGCCAGATCAGCAGCACATGTCAATCCTGATGGTCCTGAACCAACTATAGCCACCTTCTTGCCTGTTTTCTCAGGAATTTCAGGTATTTTCACTCCCTTCTGCATCTCCCAGTCCGCAACAAATCTCTCAAGTCTGCCTATTGCAACGGGTTCACAGCCATGTTCGGGAAGGACACACTTGAGTTCACACTGCGTCTCCTGAGGACACACTCTTCCGCACATAGCAGGTAAGGTATTGGTCTCTTTAATTATTTTTGCAGCTCTTTCTAAATCGCCCTCAAGTATGCTTCCGATGAACCCTGGAATGTCAACCTCAACCGGACAACCGGCAATACAGTTCTTGCACGTTGTACACTTTGCAACCTCGGACATTATCTCTTCTTCACTCATAAATGGATAAAATTCTTCTCTTCTCGCCGCAATCTCCTGAGCAACCCTGACTGCTATCTCTCCAACTCTGTCAGGGTCAGTAATCAACACTCCTTTCGCCCTACCACTTACAAGGTCTTCTATCACAATATCCGGATTATCATAAGTTCTGTCAAGAAGACCGCGTGCAGCAGCCTCTGATGAGGCTATAACAGGAATTCCAAGCTTTGAGCACTCCTCAAGTGTATCAGCCCTTATACACTGCTCATCTGTCACCACAACTTGTGGTAAAGATGACCTTATTGCCCTCAGCTCATAGGAAAGAGTTCCGGCTATCTTTGCATTTGGATTGTATCTTGTTGTGTCAATTGCCGTGCAGCAAAGACCAGCAATCTCAATCTCGTCTTCAAGCCCATGCTCCGTCATATAGTCACTGATATTTCTTGCAGGAAGAATGTTGTGGCCGATAACAAGTATTAGTGGTTTTTTCGTCTCAACAGTTCCAAACCCTATATCGATAAGAGGGGCGTCCGGATCACTTTTGGGATAGTTGAAAATACTTATCTGAATTATGTCTGCAATCTCCATTCCAACGTGGTCGAGCATACCAACTTCAAGTGCTTTTGATTCATAATCGATATCGCTTTCTTCCTGACCTGTATGTATGGTGTGCAGAACTCTTACAAGCCCCTGCTCTACGTAACTCAAAACTTCTTCCAGGTCCCCAATTGTCTGTGGTCTTATCCCGAAAACAAGCCTGATATTTGGAGCTTCAACGTTGACTCCTCCACCCAAATCAAGTGGATGTTCGGGCCCAAAGTTCTCCAGAGCATATTCAAGCAAATGTCTTGCATGAGATGCATGGGAAGAGGCACCTATCAGGCAAGCTAAGGTTACAAGCCGTGCTGTTTGAGTCTTTAAATCAATTCCACACGCTCCTTCCTTATTTTCCGATAGTTCACAGGGTCCCATCGTGCACAGGCTGCAGAAGTCATAAACAAGAGTATGGAATGGCTCGTATCTGTCAAGAAGCTTTCTGTCCCACTCTCTCAAATCAAGAATATGTGGTTGAGGAGATGGGCCCTCTAATTCACTCCATTCTTTATCTTCCTCAATAATCTTACCTATTCTTATGCTGATATTTTTCATCTCATCGAGGACAAATATTCCATCCTTCAATTCAAAACTCATTTTTACCCTCCTTTTTGGATATATGCCCATTTTATGACCATTATCATTTTATGCCACCCTTCAGATGCATTTTTGTTTCTCGCCCTTAAAACGGGCATATATAGTTTTCCTTTCAACATTATCAATCATGCTGTTTTTTAATTATGTGGAATATATCTTTTTCTGTTTGAAGATACTGTCTCTTACCTGAGTTTTTCTATAAGCTATAAGTTTTTACCAAATCAATTATTTCTGCGGGTTCTGTAGGAGGAAGGTCTGTAAACTCAAGAATCGCCTTGAATTTTTTAAAAGAATCAAAATCTGTCAGAAAGTTTGAATAAATACTGTTTGGTATTGTAGGCTTATATGCATCGTCATTTATCTTTATTTTAAGATTTACCGCCCTGTCTTTGGTGGAAACTCTTATTATCTGCCCCTCCTTAAATCCATTTAATTTTGCAAATTCTTCATTGACAAAAATGACGGCAAGTTCTTTATCAAACCTGTTCTTCTCAAATTTCTCGGTATGAAAAACATTTCTGGCAATAATCACCTCAGTCTCGATCTTCTTCAAAAATTTTCCGAACTTGAGCATTATATCCTCTCCAGAATCCTCTCCAGAATGTAAGTATCATCAAATTTATTTTCAAATACTGAATTCAATTTTATTTTTACTCCATCACTCCTCACCATCGTTCCACCGTTCTCAACACCAGAAATTGATGAAGGGATTACAACGTCGGATATTTCAGTAGTAAAAGTTCTTCTCGGGTCGATAGTAATTGTATTGATTTTTGACAGGTGCATCGATACATCGAAAGGTAGGGAGTTGACGGGATCAGAACCAATAATCAGGGTAGTGTCAGGTATACTGCTGGTTAGTAATTTACTGAACTCAAATTCTTTCCTTGAGGTCTGTTCCCCAAAGCTATATCTGTTGACATACCCTGTTTTCTCAAAAAGAGACTCGTTAAAGCCGCGCATATTCGAATGAAAGCCTGCTGGTATAAAATAAACCTTTGAGAACTCATTGAGTTTCCTCAGAAGATTGTAAAATTTTTTGAAATCACCTTCCAGACCGTATCTCAATCCCAGACCACCAAAAACAACTGCATCTCCTTTTTTAATCTCTCTAAGAATTCCCGCTACTTCGCCAGAGTATTTTGCAGCTTTTCCCTCCATTATTTTCACAAACGAATCAATTAATTCAGCGTCGGATTCCGGTTCAATAAACACTTCGTTCTTTTTTACGATTTTAGATGTGTGATCTTTCCGCACATCAATTACCACAAGGAATCTATCCTCTTCGTAACCCCGCTGCCTGTTCTTGCCTCGTGGAAAGTAGGAGTACCTTGACATGTGCCTTGGAGAGCTGTGAACTGGATTTGCCCCCCAGTAAATAATCACGTAGGCGTTATCTCTCACGTAATCAAGAGTCGTCGTAGGGATTTCACCCCTGAGACATGCCTCAACAAAATTGCCCAGACAGAAACTTGAACAATCATCTATGAATGCATCAGTTTTCTCTGCGATTTTAATTGCAAGTTTCTGGGCTTCTAATGTAATGGTATCCATCCCATAAACCGCAAGCTTCTTTGAATCAGCGATAATCTCAGATGCCCTCTCAATCGCCTCTTCCAGACTGGAGGTTTCTCCATTAATAGAAGGTTTTGCTCTGCCCTCAAGATAATTGAGAAAAATTCCTGCACCTCTTCTGCAGGCATTTTTGACCTTGAATTCCCCATTTTTCTCAACAACAATATCATCGCAGAGGCAGGCACATCCGGCACATGTTGCTTGTATAAGCATTTCACTCCTCCAGAAATCTTATAGCATCAGTAGGACAGTTCTCTCTGCAGGCAACACAGAGTATCCTTTCTTTTCCGTATCTTCTACAGAGTAACATGTTAATAACCTTAACAACACCATTCTCAATCAGGAGGATGGGATTCTCAATTGTTGGACCTTTTCCAGAACCCATTCCATAGGGGTCTTCAGATGCGTGAACAGGGCAAACAACGACACAGTTTGCACAACCCGTGCACAAGTCTTCCTCAACAATCAAACCAGTCTCTGTAGCCTTCTCAAGAGGTTCAAGAAGATTGATGAGCTCTTCCAGTTGCTTTTTGTACTTTTCCTCATCAAACAATGGCTTGCAATCTTCAAGTTTTCGCTCTCTTGTTATTACTTTAAAAGCGAAGCTCATACATGTTTGCTCACCACAAATTTTGCAGTTTGTTTTTGGAAGTAATTTGAAAATCTCCATTGGAGTTGGCATCTGATAGCTATCACGAATAATAATTTTAAATTCTTTTGGTTGAGAACTCGGGTGAAAGCTATTCAACAGAGGTTGCTATAAACAAATGTTTAAATAATACTGAATGGTTAATCTTAAAATAGGTGAATTACATGGACAAAGTAAAATACATTCAAACTGAAGTGGATGAAAAATTACATGCATCACTTAAGAACATTTCAGAATACAAGAAAAAAAGTCTGAAGTTCATTGTAAAAGAGGCAATAGAGGAATATGTAAAAAAATATGAGGAAGAAATTGAGAAAGATTCATTTTTCGATATAATTGGAAGCTTTAAGACCAGAGAAGGACACTGGAGCGAGAGGGACGACTGGAGGGATTAAAATGACATCAAAATTACAATATATTGACACAGGTGCTTTAATCGCTCTCAGCGATTTGAAAGATAAAAACCACGACAAATCTGTCAATTATGTTAAGGAGTCTGTGAGAAGGGGTATGAGGTTTGTAATCGGGAAAAATGTACTTGTTGAATATATTGATGGTGTAACTAAAAGAATAGGAAAAGAAAAGGCAGTGTATGAACTCGATAAAATTCTTAACAGTAAAATTGTATTTCTGGAATTTGATACCAGAAAAGATTGGAATAAAGCTCTGGAGTACTTTCAGAGATATAACAATAAGGAAATTGATCTAACAGACTGTTTGAGCTTTGCAATTATAGAGAGATTGAATATAGAAGAGGTTTTTACTTTTGATTCTGATTTTAAAACTCATGGATTTGTTGTAGTGCCGTAAATATTGGAGACGTCTGAAATGGTTAAAAAACGGCATTGGAAAAATAATAAAGTTTAAAAATTATGTTATTTTGTTTTGTAAAGAATGCAACCAGATATACAGCTTAGTTGTTTATACTGTGGAAATCCTAATCCAAATATAATTACATCATCTACCCGACAAGTTGGTGTTAGAATTGGCTCCAATTCAGGTGGAATATCTTATCAGGAAGAATGGAATTTAAGGTTGACACCTGAAATAAATTGTGATTTTTGTGGCAGAAAATACAAACTGATTGCCGATTCTTCAGGAATCGATTTTCTTCGAAATGTACTATCTGAGATGGCTTTTTCTGACACCTTGGGTGAAATCATGAGTGAGTTTGGAATTGGTTTAGAGGATGTGGAAAATGGCTTTACAGGGATATCTATTCCAAAAGGTTTTATAAGTTCGATAAGAAGAAGAACTACTGGAAAAAGGGAATTTCATATAATATTTATGTTTGGGGAGAGGAGATATTACATGACATTTTATAAATCTGGAAATAATATGATAGCAGTAAGTATGGAGAGAGTGTGATGGGGCAAAAGAATGTTTTAAAGGAGTTACCGGATAAAACCAAGTTGTATTCTGCGGAAATGTTTAAGGAATTACTTAAAAAAACCCCAGAGAACAAAATCCTTGTTAGAGATGCCATTCTTATGTTATTGAGTGTCAAAAATGAAAAACCCATCTATGGGCGGACTATGATTATGAAGCAGATATTTCTGTTCTATGAGGAGATTCTAAAGAGGCGTGGGTTAAAATTCCAAGACCCAAAGTTTGTACCGTATAAATACGGACCGTATAGTTTCACAGTCATGCAAGCACTTGAGGATTTATACTTTGCTGGCTATATAAAGATAGAAGGAAGAAAAAATACAAGAAAAGAAAGATTCACGCTGACAGAAAAAGGATTAATAGAGATTTTAAATAAATTTGAGAGTTTAGCGGAGAGTATTAAGAAGGAAATAGAGGAAAAAAGGATTGGTTGGGATCAACTTGGAACAGACGGTATTTTGAGGTACGTTTACCAAAATTATCCCGAATACAAAGAAAAATCTGAGATTAAGAAGAAATATAAAGAAATAGAGTGGGGGAAAGGCAAAGCATGAAAATTAAAGTGTCTAATATTGATGAGACTGAGTACGTATATACTACACGTTCATTAAAAATTAAATTGAGAGAAAAAATAATAGAGTCTCCTTTAAGGGTATTAACAAATTCAGAACTTAGAGCAAAATCAAACATCCCAACAGAAATTCCATTAGAAAGTGAGATAGCATTCATTATGAGGAAGTTGGATAAGAAGGAAATTCTAGAATTCATGAAAGAAAATAAAAAATTTAGTAATGTCTTGGAATATCTTGAAGGATATAGACTAAGAATGCAGCATTCCGATATTATTTTTTCTGCTATCCAACCAACTAAAACAGCTCTTGAAGTCATTAATCATGATGAAAGTTTAGTAAGTCAGTTCGTAAGGATGAGTATACGGGCACAGCAGATGGCTGGATTTGAAACTATTACCATTCCTTGGGTTGGAGTTGGTGTAAGAAAATCCATAGAGATTTATAATGACATAGAAAAAAATCTAGAAAATGAACTCGTTTTCTTTGTTGACGTATCCAATCCGTATGGACTCGAGGAAATTGTTAATTATTTTAGAGAATTGAACGAAATAGGGAGAATTAATTTTGTTGGGGTAATATACGGCTCTCCGAGAAAAAATTGGCCAAGCTATGATATATTATGGAGAAATCTGAAAGATGCGGACATTGCGGTAATAGTGGCTGATACTGAAAGATACGAAAATTTACGACATTTATCTGGATTGCATTTGCAGGAGTTTATATTTGGGGATATTTTTGCATTGGAGACGAAAAAAGTTTACAAAGGAAGGAAAGAAGAGAAAGATGTCGGAAGATTACTAAAGTTTTTCAACAGGAGCAATCTACAAGTATTACCAATAGGGGATACTGGGTCTGATGTTGTAGAAGATGTTGTTAAGGAATTTAGCGATGATGAGAAGATAAAAACAGCTCTTGAGAATTACGAAGAAGCTAAGAGAGATGATGACAAGTTGAGTGTGTTATTATCAATCTCAAAGGTTCATGAGTTTCTGACCAGTAGAGATGAATTTGATATTTCGCGGGAATACATAGACAAAAGTGAAACGAAGGATTACATCGAGGAAAAAGAAACATTAAATGAATTTTTAAAAAGAATAAAAGGACAAAAGAAGCTTTTGACACCATCTAGTTAAAAGATAGTGTAAGATTTAATTTTAGAACAGAGTAGTCTGTTTCTTTCTTCCTTTCCTTGTTTTTCTCTCTTTTTTCTGCCTCTCTCTTTCAGCTTTTATACGTTCCAGAAGCACACTGGCAGGCTCGATAGGAAATTCGTCTGAATAAAGTACTTCCTCCCTCTCTCCTTCCGGCAGGGCGATGAGGTACTTTCTACGCTCTTCTACATCCAAATTTTTCCAGTTTCTCACTGCTTCTCTAAAGTCAGCAGTAAGCTCTCCTTTAAAGGTTTTGGCGAGGATGGACTGGGAGATTTTTTCTACCTGTTTTTGTGCCTCTCTTACTTGTTTCTCTACTTCATCGGCGAATTTGAATAGTTTTTCAATACGGCGGACGATTTCTTTTTGTTCTTCGAGTGGAGGGATGGATAAAGGCATCTGACTAATATCTCTGGAGTTAATATTTGCTTGGCCTGCAACTTGATGTTTTACTTTTGCAATGTGGTTTCTTGCAATAGAGGAATTTAAAAAGAAATTAATATAGTACGGATTCATATTATCAACAATTCGTAGTCGTATGAGATATGATGCAAAAACAAAAAATCCATTATTATCAAAAATAGCAGACTTCCCTACAAGTTCAGGACTGTTCGTTCTGTTTATCAATATATCACCGGGTTTAAGTCTATATTTTTCTAGATCTTCTTTTTCTGGGGAGATATATTTCAAGTCTTGATAATCTATTACGCCTTCTTGGATGTTTCCCATTCTAAGAACAGGTACACCATCGTTGGGTGAGGCGTCAGCTTTTACGGAGGTACCGTACTGAATTAGCTCCAAAACATGACCTAAATTAGCCCACACCCAACTCTCAGGCAGTTCAGACAGATCCGAAGCATCCAACGGCTTAACATCAAGATTTCTAGGTTTTCTTGGTTTTTTTCTTCCTTTTGCTTTAGCCCTCTCTACCTCCTTTTCATACCTGCGCAGCCTTTCTTCCTGAATGCGTTTTAGCAGTTCAGAAGCGGGTTCAACATCAGGATGTTTCTCTCGCCAGTCAGCTGTAAGCCTGCCGCTCATCGCTTGTTTAAGCACAGACTGGCGGAATTTTTTGATGATCTCTGATAATTTGTCCAGTTCTTCTTTTGCTTTTTTTACACGCTCGAGTAGTGATTCAACTCTGGCGACTAAAATGCGCTGTTCGGGGAGTGGGGGGAGAGAGACTGGGATTTTTCTCATTGACGACTGATTTAACTTCAATCTAGTTGTGCCTGTGACGTAACCATGATAATCAAAGGAGTTTAGATAGTGACAAAGAAATGAATTTGAAGTTAACTCAGAAATAGCTCTTAAAACATGTGCATGGTTATTCACCCAAGATTTACCGGATATTATGTATGCAATGTTTTTAGTCTTATCAAAAAAAGGAGCTCCATCTTCTCCTAACAAAAGTAGCTCTTCATCAAATAAATAATCGTCAATCCATCCAATTTGACCTGTTGCACCGTAATAGGGGACCTCTCCCTGTCTTTTTTTTCTCTCTTCTGAATTCACAGGAACTCTTAAATGATCTAAAATATCCACGCACTCTTCTAATTTAGCCCATATCCATCCTTCCGGCAGCCTCTTTCCATCCATCCAGACCCTCACCCACTATTATTCATCCCATTACTCTCCAGAATTCTCAAAACTTCCTGCAAGCTATCAATAGCAGCCTCCAGATGAGTTATCGCATCACTTGCGAGCTCCGTAGGCTCGGGCAAGTCATCAACATCCTCCAGTGATTCATCTTTCAGCCAGAATATATCAAGATTGTAATCTCTCTCCTTAATCCCACTTATATGGAATTTCCTGAATCTTTCTGTTTTCTGTGCCACTTTCTCCCTGTGATCTAACGCTTTTGGACTGAACACGTTTGGATCATCACCGTAACACTCCTCAAACTCTTTAAAGTGCTCTGGTGTCAGAGGTCTTTCCTTTTTGGTGATGCTGGGCACATTCGTTCTTGCATCGTAAATCCACACGTTCTCCGTCGGTCTACCCTTGGTAAAGAATATCACATTCGCCTTAACACCCGGAGAATAGGGCGTGAATGTTCCTATTGGCAATCTCAAAATTGTATGGACGTCACAAACCTCCATCAAATCTTTAAAAACATGATTTGCCTGCTCTGCAAAAAGGCAGTTATCTGGAACTACAACAGCTGCTCTACCACCATGTTTCAGTATTGTGGCAACATGCTGGATAAAGTTGAGCTGCTTGTTTGAAGTCCTCACCATGAAATCATCTCTTTCAGGTGCCTGATTTGCCCCCTTAGTTCCGAAAGGCGGATTTGTAAGAACAACATCATATCTCGCACTTGGGGGTGGTGCATAAATTGAGTCTTCCAGCTCAATGTTTCCTTCAATTCCATGTAAAAACAGATTCATTAAAGCAAGTCTTCTTGGCCTTTGAACGAGTTCAGTTCCATAATATGTCCTCTTTCTAATCTGTTCTACATCTTCTCTCGAAAGAATACCGCCAGTTATCTCCATCAACCATTCATAGGATGCAACAAGAAATCCTCCTGTACCGCATGCCGGGTCACATATTGTAAATTCTTTGTGAACCCGGGGATCAGGTTTCATAACTTTTACAATGGATTGAATTAAAATGCGAGGTGTGAAGTACTGTCCAGCCCCCTTCTTACCCTCTGATGCGGCTTTCTCCAGCAAACCCTCATAAGCCTGAGCCTTTACATCCACATCCAGAGCAGTCCACTCAACTTCATCTATAAGGCTGATGAGTTTCTTCAGGTTGACAGGATTATTAAATCGGGACATTGCCCCTGCAAAGATATCTCCTAAAACTCCCTGCTCCTTTCCCAGCCTGCGGAGAATGTCCTCATAGTGTTCTTTGAGTTCCATACCAGCCTTTTCTTTCAAACTCTGCCAGTCACAGCCTTCAGGGAGTTTAACTATATCTTTCTTCTCGTCGGCCATTTTGAGAAATAGCAGGTAAGTAATTTGTTCTATGTAGTCGCCGTAGTCAATACCATCGTGCCTAAGGGTGTGACAGAAGCCCCACAATTTTTGTACAATATCTGTCATCTTCCATCCCCTCGATAATTCACAATCCCAAGAAGTATATCAAAAAGTTCTGTAAACCCTTTAAAATGGTCAGGCTCCAAGTCCGGAACTATTTTTTCTGCAAAATATTTTTTACCATCTCTAATTATTCTCAATGCTGGATTGTTTGTTTGTTTTTCTTCTATAATCCTATCTTTTACCACTACCCTCGCCTTAGGATACTCTAAAGTGAGGCCAATCCCATTTTTCTTTATCTCTAAAACTTCATCAGGAAATAAAAATTCAATCGGAAGATTTTCAAAGTTTGCGTATTCTTCACGACCCTTGGGTACAGGCAACAGCACTGCAAAGATACTACCCCCATCACGAGCTTTTACAGAATCAAAATCTAAGTACTTTTTGAAATTCCTTAGTTTATTATAGTTACTTATCCCTTTCTGGTCACGATCAAAGATTCCTACAATAGGACGGGAGAATATGTTGGGTGTTGACTCTAAAAATTTTCTAAGCGTGTCTGCTCCTCCACCCATACCTTCAATGGGTTCGCTTGGTTTTATCTTAAATGGAGGTTTCTTTCCAGCATATAACTTTCTCCAAGCAATGGTTAATATATGTGCGTCAGTTTTTCCCTCAACTAAAACTACTGGCATTTTGACTTTCCGAATCTTTTTTTGGAGCTGCTCTACCTTCTCTCTTAGTTGCGTGTCTATACCTCTTTTTTGTATATACTCCTCGTGTAACTCTTCCTGAATCCTAAGAAAACCAAGTTCTTCTACTAACTTATCTTCTATGTCCGGGGAGTGTTTTTCAGCAGGCCATATTTTAGCAGCCAAAGTTTTTGAGGGCTCTTCTTGCCAGATTCTAAAGCAGGTGAGGTTGTCTTTCCTCAAACTTGTAAAGGCTGGAGAATGGGTGGTAATAAAAATCTGCGATTCTCTAGAGTATTTTGATGCAAAGTCATCGGCGAGGGAGATAACTTGGTTATATTCTATTGAATTTTCAGGCTCTTCAAACCCCCATATATAGAATTTATTACTATTGCATGCCATAAAGTCAAGCAACGATGGAACAAATCTCGCTTGGATTCCGTCCCCTCTAACAGTTAGAGGAACATTGGCTAAATCGTGTAAATCTGTTGATACTGAAAATGATTGAAACAAAGAAACCAGATCTTGAGGTGGTTTTATGGATGATGGGATTTTTGTAGCTCTCTTAAAATCATTTTGAAGGTCCTTAACTATCTTGGTGATATTACCTGCGAGTTCATCTATTGTCTCATTAAGCTTTATATTTTGCTTACCTGCCTTTTTTAGTAAAATCTCTTGTAATCTCCCTAAGGAGTGCTCGAAGAATGATCTGTCCTTGACTGCAGGGATATATTCAAAGTGAATCTTATTTAAAAACTTTGAGAGGCTTCTCTGTGCTGTGGATAATTTTTTAGGCAGCCTCCCCCTTTTATCTAATGTCTCTAAGTTATTGTTCTCTTCAGGTATGTCCCAATCTCTTGTCCATTTTCTTGTGACACTAAAGACTTCTGGAAGACTTTTTCTGTATTGTTTGGGTCTATTAAATTCGATTTTAATTGAAATAAATTGTTTGCCCTTTATAGTATCCTTCCTAACCTCCTCTAATCGCTTTTTAGAGAATTCATTGTAAAAGTCAAATTCTGAATGCCAGTCAGACTCGTTATTAAAGAAAAGATTTAAAGCTTTGAGTATATTTGATTTTCCGGCATCATTAGCCCCCGATAATATACATAAATCCTTCACATCTTTTAATTTCATATGGTAAATTGATCTGAAATACCGTATTTCTATTGATTTTATAAGATTCATGCTGCTACTGCCTCATTAATCTCCTTTAAAAGTTCTTCTAAATTGTCAAAAACTTTATTTGCTACCTTCCACCCACCTTTTCGGGTAAAGGCTGGAATCTCATCAAAATCTTCCCGATCGATCGCCAGATTTATTTCGAGATGAGCTTTAATCAAATTCAGCCATTTAAGCTGCTCCTCCGTAAATTCTCTGCCTTCAGTAATCCTCTTAATTGCTCTGTCCACTCTTTCCTGAGCAGTGAGCAGAGGATTCTCCTCGCTGGCTGCGTGCTTAACCATAGAGATTATGTCTGCCATCTCGTTGTGATATGCTCTTCTCAATTTATCCTCTGTGAATCTATTCTCTCTTAGCTTTCTAAGAAGTTCGTGCAACGCTCCAGTGCTCCAGTCTGAAGGACGCTCCAGCAGGATTTTAATGCCCTCAATTTTATCTCTATTTTCTCTCACAAAACGGCTGAAAGCCTCGATATAGTCCTCAGGCTTCAAATATTCACCAATCGGAGTTCTGATTACAGTCTCTGATTTAACATCATCTTGCGCGTCATAGGCCACATAAAACGCTTTTTTAGCTTTTGGATAGTTATTAAGTAAATCTTGGAGCTCCGGATCTCTTAAAATTTTCATTGTGCCTGCAAAATCATCTTTCAATCTTTTATGCAATTCAGTGGCAAATCTGCCAATATCACCATCAGGAATAAATTTCTCAAACAGTTCGTAAGCTTCTCCCGACATATTTTTGGCAACACGCTGCAATCTTTTAACCAGAATACGGATGTTATAGTCCCTGTCCCTGTTCTGATAGATATTCTCTATAATCTCACTGATCGGGCGAGACAGCTTCAGGGGCGGGTCTATAGTAAAAGCTGATACATTGCGGAAGTATTCAAGCAGACTCCCGCTAAAACAATCAAAAACGGTAAAGTGAGTTTTTCCTATCTCATCGTATTTTCTTGTGCCACGCCCCATCATCTGCTCAAAGAGGATTCTCGACTTTACCGGACGCATGAAAACAATAAACTCCAGCGCTGGAATGTCAACGCCTGTTGTGAGCATATCTACAGTAACCACAATGCCCGGCTTTGGTCTGTTACGAAATTCGCGAATGCGTTGTAGGGGTCTATCCATTTTTCCAGTAATCTTCTGGACAAAGTCATCACCCCTTCCAAATACTTCTCTGCATATCCGAACTACTTGATCAGCATGAGAAATATGCGGTAAATCGTTCACAGCAAAGATTAATGTCTTAGGGAATCTCCCGTATTTCTCCTCATGTTCCAGCGCGTACTTTGCTATTTCCTGAATGATCTTCTGATTACTATCCGGAGAGGTAATTTTCCTCTCAATTTCGGATGCGTCAAAAAAGCGTTCATCCTCCAGCCTGTCCAGTTTTTCAAGCCCAGTTTCCGGGTCTATTTCTCCAATACGTTCTCCTTCTTGCAGAAAAATACCTTTAATTCTGACATCTGAAGAAATTGCCACCGCATCGTAGTCCACGAGGTATCCGTCCCTTACTGCTTCCTCATACCCATAACGGAAGATAGGTTCACCGAAATAAGCTACTGTATGGGCTGCTGGTGTTGCCGTTAATCCTATCTTGATGGCATCAAAGTAATCAAGAACTTCTCTCCATTTGCCTTCTTCAGTTGCAGTATAGCCACGATGGCACTCATCGGCAATAATCACGTCAAATGCATGTATTGGGATATCCTGCTTTCCTGCATCTCCCTCATCTTCTGGATCATCGGCTCTACTCTCAAAAGCACTCTCCCAATCAAAAAGAGTGATACGCATTCTCTGGATTGTTGAGATGTAAACAAAGACATAAGAGGGTTTTGGGTCTGTTAAATAGCCCTCTGGTAATTCTTCAGGGTTAAATTTTACTCCTTCCAAATCCTCTTTCCTGAAGCGTTGAGTGTAAACTTCATATATCTGATCAAACTTCTGACCGGGTTCAGCCTCAAAGGTGCTAAAAGCAAGAGCTGCCTGAGCTGCCAGTGCTCTGCGATCCACAAGGAAAAGGATACGTCTTGCTGCTCCTGACCTCATAAGCCGATAAATTTCTGAAACCACTGTGTATGTCTTGCCTGTTCCTGTTGCCATGGCAACAAGGAGTTCTCTTTTACCCTGTGAGATTGCTTTTTCAATGCTTTCAGTGGCAGCAATCTGGTATGGACGCAATTTGGAGTGCTGGTTGGGGTTCTCCACAAACCACTGGCAGGCCTTCTCGAAATCTTTTTGCAACATTTCCCAGAGCGCCTCAGGTGTATGAAATTTTGACACTTTACGGGAATAACTATTTAAAGGTCTTAAATCCTGAAACCAGATAATTTCACCATTGGTAGAGTAGATAAAAGGAACCCTGAAACCATTAAAATTGAATGGACTGGAAACACCTTTAGCGTAACGCTGTGCCTGCACGAGGGCACTTTGAGGTCCTATAGAGAGCTTTTTTGCCTCTATAATTCCTATAATTTTACCTTCATAGAATAAAGCGTAGTCAGCGGGACCATGTGAGGTGGGGTATTCTTCAACAGCGTGATTAATATACGAATCAGGATTTGAATCGAATGTAACAATTTCCCAACCACATTCCCTCAATTTTTTATCTATTCGCTGCCTCCTAGTTTCTCGTTCATTTTCATCAGCCATTAAGACACCTTTGATGACTGCTTAAATTATAACATGGTAAATTTTTGATTCAGATTAGTTCAATTATTGCTTTACATAAGTATATAACTTACTACTTATATGGAGGTTAATGAGAACACCAAAAATCAAAATAGTTCCGTAAATTACAGCAATCCAAACCTTTCAGCGTTCTTATCAGCTATCTCCTGTATTTTCCCGATAATTTCTTTTCCTTCTTCACTTCTGAACAGATGTCTGAACCTCTTCTGAAGTTTAAGATAATCTTCAACTGGTTTTTTATTAACCCTCATCACATTAGCTATTTCTCCATCTATAGCCTCGTAATTAATCCACAGGCGTGTCTCGAGAGCAAGTTTTGCAACCTCGACAGTCTTTGAGCTATCAAATCCCCAGCCAGTAGGGCAGGGAACATGAATCTGAACATAGGACTGTCCAATTGATGCTGCCTTACTGACCTTCCTGTAAATATCCTCTGGATGTGCGATAGATGCTGTAGCAACGTATGGAACTCCATGAGCTATAGCAATAGATAGTATATCTTTTTTCGTAGAAATATTTCCCATGCTCTGCCTACCTGAAGGTGAAGTGGTTGTGTGGGCAGCAAAAGGAGTTAGACCACTTCTCTGAACTCCTGTATTCATATATGCTTCATTATCCAGACATATATAGATGATGTTGTGGCCCCTCTCAAGCATTCCCGAAAAAGATGCAAAGCCTATGTCCGCTGTTGCTCCATCTCCGGCAAATACTGCCACATTCGCATCCTTACCCATTCTTCTCATCGCAACCTCGACACCACTTGCAACCGCTGATGTATTCTCAAACAGCATGTGAATTACCGGAACCTTCCACGCAGAGTTTCTGTATTGAGTTGAAAAAACCTCCAGACATCCAGTGGAAAGACATACGATTGTATTCTTCCCGAGAGCTTTCATCGCAATTCTTACTGCAAGGGCTTCTCCACATCCAGCACATGCAGAATGGCCTGGAACGAATAACTCCTCTTCAGGTAAAGGAATTACTCTGAGTTTCATATCTTGATATTCACCCATACAATCTCACCCTTCTCCTCACCTGAATCTGCAAAATTCTCTACCTCAGTAATCATGTTCCTGACATCATCAACTGTAACGTCTCTTCCACCAAGTCCAGCCACAAATCCCTTAACGGGAATATCCACAATGGATTTTACTTCAGAATAAAGCTGACCACCCATTCCATAACTGAACGCTCTATCAATCACTCCAACTGCTCTCAGGCCTTTTACAGCTTTTCTCAATTCCTCAGAGGGAAACGGTCTGTAAGAACGAATTCTTATTAAGCAGCATTCTTCATCAATTGCATCCTTTATCGTCCCGCA
>MTMJ01000101.1 GCA_002010045.1 Archaeoglobus sp. JdFR-22
TTTTCTAAAAGCACGTTTTGGGAGTTGTTAGATGAAAATATTGGATTGTTATCGTGGTTGTTTGGTATTATTCTGAAAGGTGATATTAGTAGACCCTATAAGCTTACCGTGCTGATAGCCTCGAGAACTGTTTTGTTTATAAGCTACTTAAACAGATTGAAATTATAAAATTAAAATAGATTTTAATGAATAAAGTAAAGTAAGCAATAAGCGAAGTTGGTGAGATCCTTGGCGAACTCAAAGAATTGTGAAAGGAAATGTCAGAGCTAAGAGACGAGCTAAGGAGCTTTCTCGGTTTTTTTTGAGCTTGAAGAGGAAGAAATCGAGGAAATTGAAAGAGATATTGAAGCATATAAAAAAGTGAACTTGAAACTCTCAGTGTTAATGATTCTTAAACTTTCCACTTGTTCTCTTCATCGTAAATCTCCAGTTAATCCTTGCTCTCTGCTCATTCCTTGCATTTTGCCATGCATTCAACTCCCTCTCCATAGTTTCAATATCAGGAGTCCTCCTCTTGAGACACTGACCTTCTTCAACCATCAAATAAATAAAAAAAAATATTATTTCCTTCTAAAGAGATATACTGCTGCTACAATACCACAGACAGCCAGAATCACTTCAAATCCGGGCGTGGATTTTTCTTCCTGTAATCCAACTTCTGCCTGTTGTGTTTTCTCTTCATGCGCTGCCATCATCAAACCAGCCTCATAGTTGATTTTTGCCCTCGCTGAATTGAGAGGCGCCCAGCCATACCAGTGACTGTAATCTGGATTTATATGGAATGCTCCCTGGAAAGCTCTCATTCTGTATTCCATAAAGCTCAGATAAAGTTCCTGTTCTACTGAGGTGTTCACAGCATAGAATTGCAGCAAATCAGGAGCAAAGTCCCATTCTTCTGGTTTCTCGAGAATTCCTTCATCATATAGCCTCTTAACAGTCCGAATTTCATCTGCAAGGATTGCATCAGCCTCTTTAATCATCTGATCCGCAGCCTCGAGCTGTTCTTTTACAAAATTCTCTGAATGACATTCTGAACACCTTTTTATCATTTTATCTCTTTCATCCTGCCACTCTTCCTCTGATAAGCGTGCAACTTTTCCTGCTTTGACAACATCGAACCTCTCAGTAGGTTCTCCTTTCTCATCAAGAACCCCTAACGCCTGAAGAATTGTAACTCTGTCTTCCCACCATTTCTGGTCATCTTCTGGCACTCTCAAAGCAAGAAAACCCCATGCAGTCATCACTCCATGTGTGCCGTCTGGCATGTGACATGTCTGGCATTTTGGTGCTCTGCCTGTGTCGCCCTCTGTTCTGTAAATGACCCCGTGTTTTGACGTGCTCCACATCTCATACTGTGGATGGTCAAATCCCTGGTGACACGGAAGGCATGCTTCTGGCTTCTCTGCTTCGCTTTTACTGAATTTATGTCTGGTATGGCATGAATCACATGCAGATGCACCGTATTTCCCTTCCTTTTCTTCATCAGCTATTACTCCAATGCGATGGCAACCGCTGCATCCCTTAAAACCTTCGAGACTTTTCTGAGGAGAAGGTATGTGCTGTAAAGCTGGCATAGCCTCCATTGCTATCCATGCATAGTAGTGTTTCCCATCTGCATACTGGTTGTACTGCTTTGAATGGCATGCCTTGCATGTTTCCGGACTTGGACTTGTTGCTTCCTCCCAGTCATCCGCTGTGCTATGAGCGCTACCATGACAGATTTCGCAACCATACTGTTTGCTCATGTTTCCCGATAGCCACTGTTTAACAATGCCGGGTGTAACTGTACTATGGCATTCAATACATTCCTGAGCCAAAGCGTTAGCTGGAAAAATTAGAAGAGATGCCACAAAGAAAGCCAATAACCACTTTTTTTCTAACATAATTCCACCCCTGAAAGTTATAGCAGGTTGATTTATCTATCTTTTCCCTAAGTTTTTAGGTTGTGAAGAATAGATATTTCTTCAAGTTAAATCCAGCAGTATAATGGTAGATAACATAATAATAGAAACCCACCGCATTTAGCAGTGGGTTGCCGGTTGGAGGGGTGTGTTATTATTACTATAATCATGATATACTTAAAGGTTTTGGAAAGCATAAGATTATCATGCAACTCTTTGTAATCTCTGAGAAAAGTTGAACTATTGAACTGATTGAAGGCTGAAGAGGTCGAGAGGATTCAGAACGGAAGCCGAGGAGCTAAATCCCAAGGTGATTATGACCTCTTCAACCTATAATATTGACTATTAAAATTATAAAAAGATTAATAATAAAAATAAGATTGTTATGGTGATAATATACTTTCTGTCGAAATCAGATATCAAGAGCTTTGGTGAAATCTATTAGTTTCTTTGTTGACACGCTGTCCAACCAGATTTGAACCTCACGATTTCCGTTCCAGAATTTTAGCAAAATACCGTCATCAACCATCTGAGCTTTCATTTTCTCAAGATTTTCGGAGAACTGCATGCAGTATGATCGCATATGGTCTTTAATGTCAATGTAAACCCGGGAATTCACACTCTCTTCATCTACCTCTGCCGTCTCACAACAAACGCTAACATTCATACATTTTCCTCCCATTCTACTTAATCTACACATATATTACGATAGGTATAAATAGTTTATTATCCCATTTTGGGAATATGGGGAAGGTCCTTGGAACCTCAAGAATCTCCACTTACAACAAAGTAACACTGATAAAGGAAGTCATCTCAAAACTGAAGGTTAAGGAAGGAGATTTAATCATGTTTGTTGAGGAGAATGGTAGAATTTACATCAGAAGTGCAGAAATTGATTAGATCAATTTTTTGAAAATAAAATATATCAATTACGAAACTAAAGTCTTGGAATCATCATCGGTGTTTTCTCAGCCCACCTTATGTACTGTTCCCCAAAAGTCTCAATCAGTGCAGATTCTTCTTCTTTGGACTGACGGTAGTACATTAGCGTGATTACAGGAAACAGTATGAGTACGGGGATGGTGGGCCAGTATATTAACCAGCCAAGAGTGACAAGGATTATTCCCAGGTACTGGGGGTGGCGCATGTATTTATACACACTACCTGTTGCAAGTTTGTTTCCTGCTTTATAGACTTCTCTCCACCCCAAAATGATAAGCGAAGCCCCGATAAAGAGTATGAATGAGCCTATGGGCATCCCGATGTGCAGAATGTAACTGGTAAAATCAACTTCCAGTACCGGCAGTCCGAGAATACTGGAGATGAAATAAATGCTGAGAGGAAATCCAAACATCTCAGCAAACAGAGAAACAATAAAAGCTGTATAAACTCCATGGGATTTCCAGTCTTTTTTTAGCCTCACAGGAATCAGTAGAATGAATATCAGGAAGAGGAAGACACTCATTGCCACCAGGTCCCATCGACCCTTTGTAAGGGTTGTTTTGAAGTCAGTTACAATGCCTGTTAGAATCAGGAGAGAGTATGCTTCACACCATAATGCCCAGTAGAGAATGAATGTTGCAGATGCTAACGAGATAACTGTTATGAATTCTCGTACAAGTCTCATTACAGTGGACTGGTGGGGATTTGAACCCCAGGCCTCTGCCATGCCAAGGCAGCGCTCTTCCAGCTGAGCTACCAGCCCATGAGTCTATTGGCGAAATGGTAATGATTGCTTGTTGCATTTGATTTTTTGAGGCTTCTACAAGTTCCTCAATGAATTTAGAGGCATTTGTAACGTTCTTTTTTAGCCATTCGTAAGTGGTGATATTGAGTGTTATGTGCAATCTCTTGCGATTGCGGTTTTTTGGTGATTTGCTGGCTTCTCCTTGTGATTTATTTTGTCCGGACACATGGGTTTTTGTGTGCATAATCTCACCAATTAAGGTTTATGAAGTTTATGGTATTTAAATAAGGTATCAAAAAGTGTTGTAGTTTGAGATACTTTCAAAGCACTCACAAGGTTTATAAATCTTAAGATGTAACTTGAAGCATGTCTATTGTAGTTAAAATTCCAACTAAAGAGTTAAAAGACTTGAATCCAGATGAAATTGAAGAAGCTATATGGTTTGGTTTAACGCTTCTTCTCGAAAAAGAGCCTTAAAGCAGCTCTTACAACTTCTGATAAAGATGATGCTGGAAATCGGCTCTAATCTTCAGAATGCGATCATTATCTCAGTAATTGCTTATTCAATTTCAAGGATGTTTACATGGATATTTGTTGATTAAGGTGATCCAGATGCCGGTAAACATTAGATATTTTTTTGAGAACTTCAGAGAATTTGGCAAGGTTTGCGACTATGTAATTAATAACTTGAAGGTCTATGGATACGGTCAGCCTACAATTAGAGATGAAGCACTTTACAGAGATACGATGAGGTTTCTTTATCATAAGCTCCTTGAAACTAAGTATAAAGTATTTTACTCTATGATCCTTGATCAGGCTGAGAAATATGCCTACAAGCAAATACATTTAACAGATCTTGATATGGTTGTCTTTGAGAAAAATAATCCTTTATGCATCTTAGAGATTAAAAAAGCTCCAACTGAATACATTGAGATACCAAAATCACAGGCTTATGATTACCTGAACTTACAGGAAAAGCTTGATGACGTTCCAATCTGGTATTTGGTAAAGATTCCTTATGGTAAATACAGGCTTATCAAGGTTAATTTACTTGCTGAAATGGTAAAACAGAACGGCAAATTAATCAAAGTTCCATTAGGCTCAGGAATTCAATGCGATAATAGAGAGGAGCTTATTTTCAAGATGGCTGAAATTCTGCAAGGTCGTGATCTATTATGATCTTTGAATGTAATTCCTGTTTCAGGAACTGCAGATTAGAGATTCAGGAAATCAGAGATGATGATTTTGCTGAATACTGTCCATTTTCAGTCAGTTATGTGAGCTGGTGGAAGAAATGAAAGAACTAAGTGAGCAAATTGAGATTTTCTTATGTGATCTCTTTAACCTGAAACGATTAAATGTTACTTACGATGCTTATGATCCAATTTTTAAAGAGACGATCGAGATCAAGGCAGCATCACGGTTTATATGGGATAGTGGCAGTAAGAGAACTGGAAGATTCTGGTTCAATAGATTGCAGCACGAATTTTTGAAAGATACGGTAGATCCTCATTATTTATTCTGCGTTTATGACACTAACGGCAAAATTAGCATTTTAGGCTTGAAAAAAGTTTCATGGAAAGCTATTGATAAAAAACTGAACTTTGAGAACAGCGATTTTGATCAGCTTACTATCAGCAAGGTATTCAGAATGTCAGATCTGAGGCCTCAATTTACAATAGAGGAGATATAATGATGATTAAAGTTGAAGGCTGGTTCGCTTCTAAAAAGAGATTACCAAGAGTGAGTTTTCCGGTTGAAATTATCGCAGAAACTGAGAAGGCTATGAAAGTCAGGATGCTGGATACTCATGATAAAAGAGAACTCTGGATACCTAAATCTGTTATGGAGTTGAGAGAATGAATGAATTAGGTATCTCTAATCTGGCTCTTATGAGAGATAAAGACTTTTTAGATTTTTTAAATCTATATCGTGAACTTATAGAGCTATTCGCTAAATTAATACTCGAATACAGCAATCAAGGACAGATAAAGCTATTGAAAGAAATCTCAGAGGTCAGCGATAAAATTCGTGAAATTCTTGAAAAGCATGGTGATCTGGATGAAGATTGAAGAGATTGAAAAGAGGTTATTCAGCGAAAATCAAAGTTTATTCTGAAGGTCAGGATTACTGCGAAGTCTGCGGAAAACCAATTCCAGCAGGAAAAGAGCTTTGCAAACGATGTAGGAAACAGGTTGATTATTTATGACATTCAAAGATTTAACACTTGAAGAACTCATTATTTTACTTTTAGGAATAGACAATAAACCTATTCCTTCAATACTACATTTAAAGGCAGAATTAGCTTTGATTCTCATATTTGCTAAGAGAAATGACGAAGCAAAAGAAATATTGAGATCTTTATGACTCTCCTTAATTTCTTTTGCAGATCAGCGAATCTAATAGTAACTTCAATTTCTAATATATTAGAAAGTTCTAATATTATTAATATTAGAAACTCTATTACTATTACTTACTTACTCTACTTACTTATTCTTAGAACTCCAAAAGAAACAAAGAGGTTAGGTATTCTATTAGATGATTCTATTAGAATTAATAGAAATTTTTTGAATGAAAATCTATGATTTTAGGAGGTTTTAACTATGCCTAACATATCAGCTTATGTTGATGACGAAGTTTATCATGCTTTAAAGGAGTATAAGAAAAAAGACGATAGGAACATAAGCAATCTTGTTAATAGACTTCTCAAAGCTTTCTTTTTTGGAAATCATAATCATCAAAACGGATTATCTAAAGAGATTCTCAGAATTATTGAACTTGAGAGACAACATCAGGAACTTCAAAAAATAGCTCAAGAAAGTTTAAAAGAGCTTGAAGAACTCAAAAAAACAGTTCATGAGAAACAAGAAATCAAGGAATTAGAGAATCAAACTGAACTAATCAGAAAAATGGAGGTATGGTTTGAGAACATTGAAATCATTGATAAAATTACTGGAGAACCAAATAAAGACCTTATTGAGAGAAATCTTGAACTTTTCGCACAGAAACATCAAATCAGCTTAAAAGAAGCTGAAGAGCTTTTCTTTAAGGTTTTTCCAGAGATAAAAGAAGAGCTGGAGGATTTGTTATGACTACTCTGGAAGTGGAAGCATGTGCTCGCATGCATGCAACCAGTAGAGCTGTAATGTTTGTTGAGACTTTGATAAAAAAATATCAAATTGAGATTTCAAAAGAAGAAAGAATAAAGATAGCTAAAGCAATAAGTGATGCTTGGTTTCCAATAATAAAAGCAACTATTGAAGCAAATTTAAAATATGGTATAAAATTTCCAATAATCTAAAATAACCAAAAATCATCAATTTTTTTTAACAATATCACAAAAAATCACATTTTCTAATACTCAATTTTTGTAGAAAAATCACCAAAATCACCAGTATGGCTCAAGATGTTAAAGGAAGAACATTAATGAAATGCTTAAAGTGCGGATGGCCGCTTGCCTCAAAAGCTAAGAAACCACAATGTTCTAATTGTAAATCAAGAGAATTAGTTGAAATTTCTGCTGAAGAATACACAGAACTAATGAAAAAGGTAAGAAAAAAAGATGTTAATGTTGAATCACCAGAATCACCGAATACAAAACAAAAATCACCAGATTTAACAAAGGATAAAACCGGATCAACCATTTTAGAAACTAAAAAACCTCAGGAATCACAGCAAAAACAGGAATCACCAAAATCACAGGATGAAAATAAAGGCTGGAAGGCTTTTAATACGGTTGCTATTATTGGAGCTTTGGCAGTTGTCGGTTATATCGTTTATAAGAAGCTCTTTAAGAGAAAAGAAAAGCAGCCAGAAGATTTGGGGGGAGCTGCTACTAACAATTTTGGGGCATGGTCAAACCTGAGAGAAAAGGCGGATGAGTGATATTATGGGATTATTTCAGGATATGATTAAGGATTTTCTCAAAAACGAATTTGGCAAGGACTTGAAGGAAATCAAGGCAGATTTAGAGGATTCTAAGAAAAAGATTGATGAAATTCATCAAATCCTCACAAGTATCACAGGAGCAAAAATCACAGCAACCAACACCACAACCATGGAGATGAAGGAAAATGGGAGAGGATAAAACCAAAGAATTCTTACAGAATCCTAATCAATCACTTCCAGAATCTCAAAAATCACCATCTCCAGAATCACCAAAATCACCAACTCAAATATCACAGCAACCAACACCACAACCACAGCAAGAACAGATCAAAACTGAAGAGGCTCTTAAACCTTTCATAACTCCAATTAACCGGACAACCTGTTTTATTATCAACCGGCTCATAACAGTAACAGGAGAGAAATACGAGGTTGAGGTTACAGAGAAAGATAAAATCAAGGATAAAGACATTGAAGAATTAGGTTGGGGTGAGGCAGTTGTTAAGGTAATAGATCACTATTTCCCACAGTTGCCAGTCGGTCATCCTTTGCTTGGCTTAGCTACAAGCGGCATGATGCTTGCAGGTGTTGCATGGTATAAGATTGAACAGGTAAAAGCCAGATCCAAGAAAGACTTATCAGATAAAGACCAGGAAAATCGGACCTAACTTTTAGTTTTAAGTTGAGAGTTATGAGCAGAATACCAACTTTAAAAGATCTAAAAAAGAAATTTAGGAAACGGTTTTTACTGGCTTCAATCTTCTTGACAATCTGGCTTTTAGCTGATGAATGGATAAAAGAAGGTTATTTGTTCGATTTCAAGGATGTATTTATCCCGGGAACTCATGAGTTCTTTATTATTATCTTGATTTTTCTGGATGTGGTGATTTATGGTAGAGTTACCAGATAATTTTAGATGGTTAATTGCTGGAGTTACCGGATCTGGTAAATCATATTTTACCGGATACCTGATGGAAGAGGCAAGAAGGCAACTTAAAAGATTCATAGTTCTTGATACTAAAAAAGACAATCTCAGAGGATTAATCCAGCTTAAAGATGTTCATGGTGTTCAAATCTATCCAAATACAGCTTACAATTTCTTCAAGGTCTTAACTCATGACTATCTTGTTTTTTATCCTTCAGAAAGAACCACAGCAGAGCAGTTAAAGCAGCAATACAAGCAATTACTTGAAACAATCTACTACCATGACAAAAACCGTATTATCGTAATTGAAGAGGCTCACAGGATGGTTGGACAATTTAACATTGAGGAAATTATTGAGCTAATTCAAAGAGAAGGCAGAGGTAAAGGCCTATCTCCAATGTATTTAACTCAAAGAATTCAAGATTTTTCAAAGCTGATCTGGTCACAATGCGACAGAACTTATATTTTCAGATGGTTTATTCCACAGGATATAAGCTATATCTCAAAGATGATTCCAGACTTTGATAAAATAAACTCAGAGCTTGCAGAGCATGACGTTTTAGAATACAATCACAAGAATGGAGAACATAAAATTATTAAAGCACAAGATATAAAAAGAATAACTGCTCATTATGGTTAAGGAGGTATTATGGGAGGTCAGGCTATTTCAGTTTCAGAAAAAACATACCACAAACTTATGAAGTTAAAAGAAGAGCTGAAAGAAGAGCTTGATCTTGATGATGTAAGTGTTCATCAAGTTATACAGCATTTAATCAACTCGTATAAGAAAAGAAAAAGTAATTAACTATTGTCCTTTATAATACTTATCTCTTATATTACTTAGAATCTTATTATTCCATGAACTCTGATAGGTTGAAAAATTTAGGAGTTGCTACCGGTCTTGTAGCACTCGGGAAGATTGGAAGTGACATAGCAAGCAACAAACTTGGAAATCCATTTGTTGGCGGTGCAGCGATTGCAGGAGTCGGTCTTTTTGTTGTGAAAGGTGATAAAGGAACTTACCTTGCTGCAGGAGCTTTGGCAGATATTGCTGAAGAGATCTTCAGGAAGCTTATTTGAGGTGGTAACAGTGAGATACGCTAATAAAACACTTGATGACGTTACTTCATTATCTGCAGGTGCAACTGCCTCAGTTAAATTACCTCGTGACCGGTTTGTCAGAGATATTTTGCCTTATTTTACTTTGAAAATTAAAAATGGTGGTGCCGGTTCGGTTGATGTAACAGAATCAGAGATAATTTCATTGATCCAGAGAATCAGAGTTGTTGTTAATGGAAATGATACACTTGTGGACGTGAACGGTTACAGAAAGTTCTTGATGAACTACTATGAGTTTAACACAAAGTCATACACAAATATTCCAACCAGTATAGGAGCTGGAGCGACGGAAACGTTCAACTTTGAGCTGCCTTTAATATTCGCTATTAATCCGGCGGTTGAATGGGATATTAATGCTGTAATTCCAGCACACCTGACAAGCTCTTTCTATGTTTACTTTGAGATCGGAGATCCTGCTGATATAAATGCAGACTTTACACTTGAAAGCGGCTCACAGGTTGAGGTAACCGTAAAAGAGCTATACTGTGATGATTCAGAAAGAAGACAGGTAATGGCAAATCTAAGAAAAATCTATGAGCTTGAAGTCAGTAAATCAATTGATGCAATTTACAGCTCATATACTTACAAGGTGGATCTGGATGTCGGTCATGTAATCCAGAAGCTCGGTATCTTTGCTTATGACTCTACACCGGCATTGAGCAACTCAGTAATTTCAGATTTCAAGATCAAACAGAATTCACCAATTGATGTTGATCTTGAAAAGATCAAGTGGATTCAGAGCATAGCAGAAGATAAGAGAATGTATGACATGGAATCAATACCAACCGGCTTAACGATATGGGATGCTGAGTTTAAGCTCGGAGGTCTTGATACCAGAGGTCTTAAGTCAGGAGATGTAACCTTCAACGCCAATACTTCTGTAAGTTCCGGCTCAGTTGTGCTTTATCACAGAGAAATAGCTTAAGCAGATCTTACATGCTTGAGCTTGCAGCACAATTTGGAATAGCAGGATTCAGTATTTTCATTATTTTTCAAATTTATAAGATTACAATAGAGAATCAAAAACAAGTTTTCGATCAGCTAAATAAAACGTTGGAAGGCTTGAAAAACGAATTTAAGGAGCAGAAAAATGAGTTTTGCGAACTTAAAGAGGAAATAATCAGGAGGTTATGATTATGGCTAAAAAGAAAGGAAAGAGGAAAATAAGCAAAAAGGCGGTTATGGCTTCAATTAAATCTCCTAAAACTCCAAAGAAGCTGAAAGAAGGATTGAAGAAATACGCAAAGAAAAGAGGATGGTGTTAATGAGAGTATTTTCTGAAAATACTCTTAGATTAATAGCAGAACAGAAGCTTATAGAGCTTGCGATAATTGGAGCTGCATTTTTCTTAATTAGTTTATGGAGGAAAAAATGAGAGCAAGATTATTGAGATTAGGAATTAAAGAAGCTGAAGAACTGGCAAAGAAAGCAGCTTCTCCGGGTTTATGGCAGACAATGATAAGATCAGGTGGTGAAGCTGCAAGATGGGGTGCTAAATGGATCGGTAAACCAATAGGTATTGGAATAGGCTTAGCCGGATTGACAACAATTTCAGGCAAAGGAATAGAATATCTGAGAGGATCACTCGGATGGCAAACACCTGTTCAAGAGGCTGAAGATTGGTTAAGGATAAGAGAAAAACAATTTGAACAGGCTAAAAAAGAGTTTGATCTTTATAAACAAATACAGAATTATTTGAGAACTCAAAAAGATCCAGATTACAATCCAACTAATGAGGTTTTACCGTTCCAGCCAGAGTGGTTAGTTCCACCTAAAACACCATCATCACCTAAACCTTCAGGAAAAGGCTTTGATTTCTCTATGTTGTTACCGGTTGCAGCAGTTGGCTTAATTGTTCTTGCATTATGGAAGAGGTGAATCATGGCAAAGGATAAAAAGCTGCTAATCGGAGCTGGAGCTTTATTATTCTTATACTGGCTTTCAAGATCTGGAAGGTCAGGCTTTGGATCCGGGTTACTTGGTGGTGGAGCTGGAGGATCTGAAGAGGATAATTATTCAGCATGGAAAGATAGAGGTAAGATTCTCTTAGATCCAGAACTTACAGGAGATTCAGGAACTTCAGGAGGAACTCTCGTATTGCCACCAGATCAGACACCAACACCAACACAAACATATTATGAGTTTTACCAACCGGCTTTGAGAGAATCAAGGACAACGGTAAAACCTGAAGAGCAACTAAATCCATTTAAGTGGACTTCTGGATTTGGTTTAGAAAATGCTGTAACAGGAGCAGGAATTATTGGAGGTGGAGCTGTAACTTATGCAACACTTAAACGAGGATTACCAAAGATAAAATCATTTATTGATGATATTTTCAAAGGAACTGGAAAAGCAGCAGTAAGAACAGGAGCAAGAACAGAAATAAAAGAGGTTGCAGCAAAAAGAGGAACTTCATTTTTAGATGATATTCTCCTAAAAGGCAGAAGATTTTGGAGAAAAATACCATATAAAGGAGTTCTAAGCAAAGGTTTAAGTGTTGCAGGATTAGCAGCAGCAGTTTTTAGCGAAGCTGAACCAGTAGCAGCTCCAGCAGTTAAAGGATCTGAAACTCAGTTCTGGCAATGGATGGCAGAACATGCAGCTAAAACAGGAAAACCAAAAGCTGCTGCTGAAGCAAAGAGGAGAGCAGCAAAAGCTGAAGGTGCAACCGTTTACACAGCTCCAGCAGTTAAAGCTGTCAAATCTGGAAAAGTAAAAGGAACAATTCACAGAACAAAATCCGGGAAGGTATCAGGTGTAACGATTCATACAGGTCATACATTAGGTAGAGGACGTAAAGCTCGGAAATGGAGCTATCATATAAGCTCTGCTGGTCATGTTGCGGGATTATAGGTGATAAGATGTTAGGTAATGGAGAGGTTTTGAGAGAATTAACAGAAATAAGAAAGGCTTTGAAAGCTGAGGAAGGTTATTATGTTTACACTTCAACAAGCCATACAACAACTCTGGAGAATCTTTTGAAAGAATATCCTTTGAGGTATATCAAGAATGATACCTTAATGGCAGATCTCTATGAATACATAATCAATTGCAGAGATCACCAATGGAAGGAATTAAGAGAAAGAATAGCACAATCAGGATTTAAAGCATATTGCAGCAATATCAGGCTACCTATCAGCGGAACAATAGGCACGATAAACGCAATAGTTGAAAAAGCTCAGGTTTATGGCTATGATAATGTAGCAGCAGACTGGAAAGCAATCTATGAAACTGATAACGCTTTACACATGCGATTACATGCTGATGCTGTAGGATTGCTTAAAACTGCTGATTTGGATCTGGATGCAAGTAAAAGACTTGGAGTAAGATTTGAAACTGATAACATAGGCTTAGCACTTGAAACAACTCTACAGGCCGTTAGAGATAAATTTGGTAACGATTATCAGCAATTAATAGAAGCGGATGAAACGGTAGCACAATCAATTACATTAAACTCAGATAAACCGAATAAATCAGTATTTGCATCTGCAACAACTGCAACAGATTTCACGCTTGAAGCAAGCAATGATAAATGATAACGTTAATTTTATTACAATTGATTTAGCTTCAGCAGTAACAAGCTATCAACCTTCTGCTGATGTGTTAGCAAACTTAAAAGGCTTCAAATACATAAAACTAAGCTCTGTTGCTGCCGGTGTTGCAGGTGATAAGGTTACGTTGATATTAACAGCTTCGAGGTGATAAAATTGGATATTCCACCAAAGCCGTATCATTCTGTAGTTTGGATAAGAGATTGGGAAGGTTCATCAGGAGGTGATAGTTTGAGTTTAACAAGATCTTCAGTTGTAGTTTGGAATAATCAGGAAGTAACAGCAAATACTCCAAGCTCAGGAGTAGATCTTACAAAATGCATTGATGCTCATGTTCTTGCAGAAGTTTCAGATGCTTCTCCAGCAGATTGCGTTTTAACGATTGAAGCATCACACGATAACACTAACTGGTTTTTCTGGGGTGAAGAACCATTTATCTCAGAAGCTCCTTGGAGTAGGACAATAGGCTTGAAAGATCCAGAAGGTAGGCTTCCGCTATACGTCAGATTCAAAGTAAATGTAACTCAGGATTACAGGCTTGCAGTTGTAAAATCTGAAATGTGAGATCATGGTCGAGTACAAGAATAATCCTATTGCTGGCGGAGCTAATGCCACATCTTGGGCGAACTGGGGCTTATTGCCTACCATGTTCGGAAATGTAGTTAATGGTCTCATCTATCAGTTTCTCTGGGGTTCTTACGATGATATTAACAGAAATGGAGTAATGATTTTCAGGAATTTCATAAGCTCTCCAGTTGATTATGCTAACAACCCGATCACTAAAGATGGTGACGCTGAATGGCTTGACAGAGCAGGTTCTGTAGGAACAACAAAGAATAATGGACTTTATATTGCATGGCATAAAGGAAGAAATACACTTGATCAAAAAGTTTTAGGAGTTTTATTCAGCAAAGATTTCTTAAACTGGAATAAATATGGTGTGATTCTATCATCTGCACAAGGTCAAGGATGGGATAACAAAGCAACCCAGGCAGGAGGAGTGATAAAAATCAATGGAATATACTATGGTCAGTATAACGGGCTGGAGTCTGACTGGTCGGATCCGGGTGAAGGTGGTATCTGGGTTTCAAAAAATCCAATTTCAGCAAACAAGTATTCAGGAAATCCAACAATAAAGTTAAGACCGAGATGGTCAGATCACCATTCAATTTTCAACTCATTTTTCAGGAAAAATGGAATTATCAAAGGAGCTTTTGACGGTAGTAACCAGCTTTATGAATCACAATACAACTTTACAAATCCTTACACCTTCACATTCTGCACAGGACTTGCATACTTCAAACACATGCTGCAGAAAGTAGATTCAAGCAACGGATGGACTTTCTCACGATATCATCCTCTGATCTCGACATGGTATGAGTTAGAGCATCAATCTGACAATAATGCTTACTGGCAATTTGTCAGGAATGGATTATACATTCACTTCCACAAAGGAAAACATAGATACCTGCATGATGGCACAGCAGATCAGAAATGGTGGATTCATTTAGCAGTTCATAGCAATGAAATCATGAATAATCCTGTCATGGCTGTTAGTGATGCAGATTATCAAGCTTACGGAATGACAAAGCTATTTCATGATGACTTTGATGGAACTGGCGGATTTGATTCAAACTGGACAGTATGGAATGAAAGAGGAACTGCAGGATCATCAGCGAAAGATGGAGATTCAAGGATGGTTATGACAATAACAGGAACGACCTCAGAAACATGGTATTCTGCAAGGACAAATACAGGATTTACTCCTCCAACAGCCGGAAACGGAAAACTGGTTTTCGAGGTTATGTTCAGAGGTGGCGGTAAAAATGTAGCTGGCAAAAATGCTGATAATGATGCAGGAGAACCAGCGTACCATAATTGGGAAGTGGGCTGGTATTACGATGATCAGAACTGGATTGGGATAACAAACAGGAAAGGAGGAAGAGTCCAGACCAAAGTTGGTGGTACTACTTATATTCTGTATCCTGATTCTCCGACAACTGAGGCAAATCGAACACGAGGAGCGTTAATAAGAGCTGAAAGAGAAATGATTGATGCCAATACTTGCAGATTCAGGTTTTACTTAAATGGAAGAGAAATAACTTCAGCAAATCTACCTTACGATACAAATGATTCAAGACTTACAGGAGCAATGTCATTCTTTTTCAGAAATGTCTTTGAACCTGATAGCACAGATGATTTAGGAGATCATGAAATCGAATATGTGAGAATTTTTACTGAAACGTAATTATTCACTTCTCTTATTTTATTTTCTGACAGTAGATTTTGATTTCAAGCATTTACAGGTCTTATTCAATTCTGAAGCATCTCAGATAAAAAAATAAAAAGAGTTATAAAATTATGTAAGCTCTTTAATCAGCTTATCAAGCTTTCTCCTTGCATTTTCTGGAATAAACTTAACATCCTTCATGAATTCCATGTATTTCTTATAAATCCTGTCAGCAGTTGCGTTATCATAAAAATCTGCTGAAATTCCACCGATTGCATGCGCCATGATGTAATTCCTTAATTCATCTGACATGCTGGTATTCCATTTTGTATATTGTTCAAAGAAATACCTGCCAGATTGGAAGTTCATTTTCTTATTTTCTTTAACTGTTTTAACGTTTAATTTGTTCATTTCTTTACCAGTTCGATCATTGTCAAACATTCGCTTAAATGGCTTTTTCTTTTGATAAATCTGGATATATGCTTTGAGATATGGCAATAGATCTGGATGAATAGGCACGTAATGCTGAAAAGTTGAAGAACCATAGCTTAACTTAGCTTCAGTTAAAAACAGATGAGGAACTGGCTTTAATTTAATATCTTCTGGTTCAATGTCATTAAACATCTCAGATCTTAAACCAGTTGATGCTTTCAGTAACCATGTAAGAGCATGTCTTAACTTATAGGGTCTCCCCATCATAACCCTCACTTATCTCAACAAAACTCAATTGAGACTACCTAAATCCGGAAACAATTAACTCCCTGAATGTGCTTCAGGCT
>MTMJ01000081.1 GCA_002010045.1 Archaeoglobus sp. JdFR-22
TGTTTCTACTATTTAAATGTTAAGTTTATCAAGCAAATCTAAATTAACTTAGAAAATTTTGACCCACGATAATGCGAGTTAATATCCCGCCGGGTCCGTTTGCATAGGTTCAGTGCAGTATCGCAGATACTGCGGTTTGTTGGTCGAGCTGACTGCAGGTCGTTCAAATCCCGCCGGGTCCGCTATGTTACGGGTTCAATCCTTTTGTACTGCCCTAGTTCAAATCGAAATTTATTTTATAATTCTTCTAATTCTCGACTTTCCCGGTGGTAAAAACTTCATTATCTCGTCAGGAGTTGCTATTCCCTTCACAATGTGTTTTTCATCCTCATCAGCCATCTCAAATAGTCTTGAAGCGATTTCCACTGATATCTCATTTGGATTTTTATCACCAATCTCTATCTCCACAAAGTAGTCGCAATACTTTTCAACAGGTACCAGTGGCCCCCCTAAAACTCTTAATTTCTCTATTTCAACCCCAACAGCACATGAGATGGCAGTTTTGATATACTTTCTTTTTCCTTCGATGTAAAAGCTTCCTCTTGCCAGGTATTCTCCTGCTTTCGCTGCCCTCTTGACCTGCGATGGCATAACGTAGTAAACTTCACCACTGTATTTTCCCTCTTTCCACAGTGCCGAGTAGGTTGCAGAAAACTGTGCAGCCTCAATTAAACTCTCCTCACCCGCATCCTGACCGTTTTTCAGTACTGTTGCGGGTGCTCCTGGAGTCTGAGTATGGAAAAATAAATCCTTACTCTCCATGTACTTTGAGACGATCTCAGAATTCATTGATGCATTCCTTCCACCAATAACAAGAAAACCCTCTGAGGTTATAAACCACCGAAACCTCTCATACCACTCCCTCTTTCTTACCAGCCTCAATGAACTTGTATATGTTTTAAAGGCACGATCCTCGCTCTCAATAGCTTTCTTTGTTCTTTCTATCTCTGGCAGTAAACCCTCAAGCTTGCCCTTTATTTTTTTTGACTTCCCATAGTATTCATCTGCAATCTGCGGTATTGTTTTGTCCAGGCTCAGCTCAACTCTTTTGTTGTCAATGATTACTGTTATCTTGTTTTCTGCCGGATTAATTGATTCTACTAAAGAAATAAGTCCTTTCTCCCCTTTTTTCTTCATCTCCTTAATTTTGGTCTTGATATCGTTCCATGACATTTTCTCTCTTGCCTGTTTGAAGGCATTCATTATCTCCTCAACTGTCTGATAATTCTCGTAGAGGGTATCACCGATATCTTTAAAGAGTCTCATCTCGTCTTCAAAAACTTTCTTAGCCTCAATCTGTTTTTCAAGTCTTTTTTCAAGTTTTCGGAGTTCAATATTCTCCTTTTTTTCCTCAACTGTTACTTGGTGGGAATAAAATTCGTCGAGTGCGTCATTAAAGGTCTCAAAATATTTCTTTTCAAGTCCAGAGTAAAATTCAAGTTCGAAGGGGAGAACGTCAATATATTCACCATCTTTTATAATAATATTCGGTCTGTATTTTTTCTCAAAAACCGGAGAGAACGTTGATACAATACTCTCTCTGAGTTTCTCAATTTCACCTTCATCCAGCTCATCCGCATATTTGTTCTTGTTAATTTTAGACCGTAAACAAATCTCTTCAGCAAATAAACCACCGAGTCCTCCTTTTGTTGCGAGAAGCCTGACAATCTCAACTCTTTCGATAATTGAGTTAAGATGGCCAATAATATTTTCAGGATTGATACGAACTTCCGGAAAAAAATATCTCTGCCCCGGTTTAATTCTCTTGAGTGCCATTATTACCTTCATTTCTGAATCTGCAAGGATAATGTTGCCTTTTAGAAAAAACTCGGATATTAAGAAGTTTCTTTTCCCTCCCCTTTCAATTTCCATCAAAACGACTCTATCAAAATCATACTGCTCAATTTTCCGTATTCTGCCACCTTCAAGATGTTTTCGCAGAAGCATGGCGAAACTTGATGGTATTTTTATTTCCCTTGCAAATTTTGTCAGGTGAATTCTTTTTCCTGATTCAATAAGCAAATCAAATCTCCTGTCAGCATAAATTTTAATTCGGATTTCATCTCCTGAGTGATATATTTTGTTTATCTTACCTTCTATCAGGTGCTGAAGTTCATCCACGCAAATGCGTATGTCAACAGCGGACATTGGTCTCATTGAGTTTTTTTTTAGACTGCCCGGCTTATTATGTTTGTTGTAATGTCCATTCTTGATAAATTTGGATACAATAGATTTCAGCGATTATAAAACATTAAAACTTAAATAATGGTTCAACTTCTCAAATTTATGTTTGAAAATGTATTTTTAAAATTGAATACTCCTGCAACAAGGTTTGTGTTTCTTATTCTAATCCCAGCCTGTTTTATCGGTTTTTTTGTTCTTCCCAACTTCACTTTCTTTCTGATTGAAGAGCCACCATTCTCCTTTAATGCTACAGCGATTACTGAGGAGGAAGAGGTTGATACCTGTCAGAGTTGTCATTATGATGTTTTTTCTGAGATTCTCAGCACACCCCATCACACAAATTTCGATTGTGAGGTTTGCCATAAGGGTATGAGCAGAAATGTTAGCTGCACTGAATGCCATGCTCTGATAGACTTCGATGCACATAAGGCATTCATACAGTGGGCAGAGAATGACTCAATGATGGTTTCATCGAACGAGGCGTGTATTGGCTGTCATACCACAGGCGTGTTTAGGACATACAATCTATCCGTCCGGAAGAGTCTCGATTTTAATGCCGACCTGAGCTAAACAGAATCAAAGAATCCTCTTTTTGCGAGAAGAATAAAGATTTACTACTTAAATTTGCGAGAGAGCTTCAGATTGAAGGTATAGGACACCTAAGGATTATTAGATACCTCAAAACATTGAGAAGAATCCATTGCTGGAAAATATCCCAAGTATAGGTTGAGAGTTGGTGATTATCGCTTAATTTTTCACAATCGATTATGACTCCAGTACAATCCACGTCTTACGGTTCTTTCACAGAAAAGAAGGATATGACAAGTTTTTATGAATCTTTCATCACATTTACTGAAATACAAAAAATCCATATTATCGTCATTTACACCAATGATGTTACACGACCAAAATATTAAGTAAGTTCAAATCAATTTAACAGTTGGTAGAAATGGAAACTTCGCAGAGTTACTGGGAAAAGTATGGTGAATATTCATTCCTTCCATGTAGTATTATAAATTCACTTAAATTGAAATTTCTTAAAAAATTTTCGTCTGGCAACTACCCTCACATTGTAAACTTCGCCATAACATGGAAATGTAATTCAAGATGCAGGATGTGTAACATCTGGAGAGAAAGGAGTGAGAAGGAGATTTCCCCTGAAACGGTGAGCAGAATCTTCTCGGATAAACTCTTTAAAAAAACTAAACTTGTCAAGATTACTGGAGGTGAACCAACACTCCACTCAAATCTCCCGGAAACCATCAGGGTGATTTCAGAACTCTGTCCAGACACTAAGATTGCCATCAACACCAATGCCTACCCTTTTGAGAGAATCGAGAGGGTTGTTGATGAATGCATCGAAGTCAGAGACGATTTGATTTTTTCGATAGGTCTTGATGGGATGGGAGAGACACACGATTATATGAGGGGAAGGAACTGTTTTTCAGAGGTTATGAAGTCTGTGAATTACTTTGAGGGTTTGAGGAACAATAAAAAGGTTCTTTTCAGATTCAGTTTTACACTGACACCTTGGAATTATGAGAGCCTGCCTGATGTGGTAAACTTTGCAAAAAAGAAGGGGACTTACGTGGGATTCAGGGTAATGCATCTTGACAAACTGTACAGAAATGAGGGATTGAAGCTTAATTCCAATTTCATGGAGAAAGTGAAACCCATTTTAAAAGATTTTGGAGACAATTACTTCAAAAAGCACATTGGAGCGAATAAGAAAGTCAACTGCTATGCTTTTGTTAATTCCGTCTTTATTGACCCGGATGGTAAATTCCATGCATGTCTTTACAGAGAGAGTGAAGGAAATGGTTCTCTTTCAAGATTGTGGAAGGGTGAAGAAGGCAGAAAGATAAGAAACAACGTTAAGAGATGCTCAAAATGCTGGTCAGACTGTCAGACCGTTCCCAACATCATAGCAGAATTTGGTGCGTTCAAGTAATCATGCGTAACCAGAACTGTAGTCAATGAGTGTCGATTTTTTGGCGCAATTTTCTCCATATTCCAGTGCTTCTTCAACCGTTTTTTTGAGAAGAGTTGGATAAATCTCTCCAACAATTTCCTGAACCGGTTTGCCGTGACAGAAGACTTTGAATGTTGGAGTGCTCATTACTCCATACCTCGTTGCAATTCTCTGGTTGGAGAGAACATTCAGCTTCGCAAACATAATTTTTTCCTTAAATTCCCCGGCATATTTTTCAAAAAAAGGCTCCATTTCCCTGCAATGCTGGCAGAATGGACTGAAGAACATTACAATACTTATTCTTTCTCCTTTCTCAATCATATTTTCCCATTCATTCTCCGTCAATTCCACAACAAACGACATATTTCCCTATGGATGTGTATAAACAGCCGTTATCTTTTTATCGAATGATTCGATCCTGCAGAAAGCAAATCTTTCAAACTGCACAACATTTCCTAAATCATTTAATGAATTCTTCTCCGCGTAACCCGAGAAATCTCTTTCAACACCCAGTACCACACAGGGTACAGCATTCTCTCTTGACAGCCAGTGTATTATGTTCTTTCCCTTCTTAATACCTTCAAGCCCGGAACCGATAAATCTTGCAGCTCCTTTTTCCTTATTCTCAATTAAAATATTGCAAAATTCCTTCAATCTGACTACTTCGCCCTCACCAATCCTGTCAAAATCATCTCTCGTTATCATAACTTCTGCACTCCCCTTCAATCTCCTGAAGCCAGCATCTTTATTTTCAGGATTTAGCGGAATGAGAACTTCAGCATCTTCCACTCCTTCAATTTTGAGATTTACAGGATTCCAGACAAAGAAGTATCGGTTTGCCTCCACATCGACAATTTTTCTGTTCTCAGCATACAGATTTTTCAGACTGACTGAGACATCATTCTCTGCCACACCCAGTGACAGGAAAAACTTCTTGATTGCTTCAGGTTTGAAACCTCTCCTTCTCAAAGCACGAACAGTTGGAAGTCCCGGGTCATCCCAGCCTGAAAATTTCCCGCTGGCTATTTCTTCGGCGATTGAGCTTGTAGATAGCTTTCCGAATTCATGGATTTTTACCCTTCCCCAGTGTCTGGTTTCCGGATACTTCCACCCGAAGTAGTCATATACAAACTTCTGCCTTCTCTCAGAGTCTATTAAATCCTTGCCCCTTAGTATATGGGTAATTCCGCTCAGATAATCCTCTATCGCAGATTCAAAATCAAGCAATGGATAAACATGATACCTGTCTCCAACAAGTGGATGATCCTGATAGATAATTCTGAAAGCAACCCAATCCCTGATCGCAGGATCCTTGTGTGCCATGTCTGTCTTTATCCGAATTACGACCTCTCCTTCCTCGTACTCCCCTTCAAGCATCTTCTTCCAGATTCCAAGGCTATCTTCGACTTCAGTAGAGCGATGAGGACATTCAAAACCACCGGTTTTGTATTTTCGAAATTCCTCCTGTGAGCAGAAGCAGGGATATGCTTTCTCCATCTCAAGCAATTTCTCACAAAATTCGTAATACTTCGAGATTCTCTTCGAAGCATACAGTACCCTATCAGGTTTTATGTCAAGCCACTCACAATCTTCGAGATACCAGTCGTAAGCCTCAAGCAAGGGCCTTTTAGTCCGGGGGTCTGTATCGTCAAACCTGAGTATAAACTTTCCATCGTACATCCTTGCATATTCGCTGTTAATTATTATGCCCCTTGCAGAGCCGAGAGTTGCCGCCCCATTCGGATTTGGAGCAAAACGCATAATAACTTTACCCTTTACAGCATTTTTTAGAGGTGGTAACATCTTTTCTTCAGATTTCCTTACAACCTCTCTCTCTTTAAATTTTTCAAACAGAATTTTCTTTGATTCCGGTTCAAGTTCTTCAAATTCATTTATGCTCTCTCTAACAACCAGAAGAACTTCTTTAGCTTTCTTTCTCAAATCAGGCACTTCCGCCATCAATTTTCCCATAACTGCCTTCTCATTGACGCTGCCATACTTTACAATATTCTGAACTATATGTTTCAATATAAGGTTCTTTATTTCAGAATCAAGCATATCAATAATCCCTCGAAATCAGATAATCAGCAATTTCCTCAAGTAAATCCCTTGCCTGAGTTTTCTCCAGCGTGTAAAGATTTGATTTCGCTTCTTTGAGGTAATCATACGCCATCGATTTTGCATAGTCAATTGCACCACACGAAATCAACTTTTCAACTGCATTTTTCTTTTCCCGTTCTTCAGCAGACCCTTTACCAAAAATTTCTATTTCAACGCCCCTTTTCTTTGCATTAATTATTATGAGAGTCTTTTTACCCTCTAAGATATCACTGCACCAGTCCTTCCCGATTTTATCTCCTCCGATTATGTCAAGTACGTCATCATGAATCTGAAACGCTGTACCACTCAACAAACCAAAATTCCATAAGGTTTTAACAATTTTTTCATCCTTTCCGAAGAGAATAGCGGGAAGAGAGCACGAAGCTGCAATCAGAACAGCGGTTTTTTTCTGAATCATATCGATATACTCTTTCTCAGAAATCTCAGATTTTCTTTCAAAACTCATATCGAGATACTGTCCCTCACATATCTTAACACACACATCCGCAAGAACTCTGGATGCCCTGACAACATTCTCTGCATCGACATTGCATTCTGTCAGTATTTCAAATGCCTTGGCAAACAGTGTATCTCCCGCGAGAATCGCAGTCGGTTCATCCCACCTGACGTGTACAGTAGGCACACCCCTCCTCAGTGCATCCTTATCCATAATGTCGTCATGAATGAGCGTAAAATTGTGAATAATTTCTATTGCGACAGCAGCAGGAAGGATTCTATTAACATCCTCGCCAATGGCTTCAGCAGATAGAAGGCTTAAAACAGGTCTCAACCTTTTCCCGCCTGCCGATATGAGATGTCTTGCAGCTTTATATAGCTCTCCGGGCTCATTCGGCTTGAGGTATCTGTTTATTTCATCTTCAATAATAGTCGACCTTTTAGCTATTTCATCCTTTAGCATGATTACCTCCTTTGCGAGAACTCTACTATATCCACCCCTCTATATTCAAGCCACTTTCTCAGGTTACCGTGAACAAATATCGATATATTTCTAAGATTTTCAACTTTTCTGCATCCAGTCAAAAACATTGCCACCTTGAATCCCTTTAAAAAATACCTGATAGATTTTTTTACCTCTTCAGCTGAAACGGTTGCAGGATAGAGCAGAGGTAATGCTGCGCTTCCCGCAATAGCACCCAGTGATAGCGATTTTGCAAGGTCGATTCCATTTCTCAACCCGCCTGTCGCAATGACGGGCATTACTTTATAAACATCTGTGATGCAGAACGCCGTCGGAATTCCCCAATCCCAGAAATCCAATCCCACTTCTTTTAAAACTTCATCTGATGTTCTGTAAGTTTCCACACCACTCCAGCTCGTACCACCTTTACCACCTATGTCAACTGCTTTGACTTCTGCCTCCTTCAGCTTCAAGGCAACTTCCTTCGATATGCCCGCACCTGTTTCCTTCATTATCACCGGAACTTTAACCTCCCTGCTTACTTCTTTCAAAGTTTCAAGACTCCCAAGCGCATTTACTTCTCCCTCGGGCTGAATTGCTTCCTGAAGGAAATTCAAATGAATTGCAATGGCATCTGCATCAATCATTTCTACTGCCTTCTCGACATAATCCAGTCCGTGTTCAAGAACCTGTGGCATGCCAATATTTGCATAAATAAACGAATTCGGGGCATAATCTCTGACAACTGTAAAACTCTCGATAAGTCTTTCATCTTCAATTGCCGCCCTCTGACTGCCCACACCCATTCCTATGCCCGTTTCTTCAACTGCCTGAGCAAGGTTTCTGTTTATTTCAATAGCATCCCGATGACCCCCTGTCATGGAAGCTATCAGAAAAGGTGCACTTAGCTTCTTACCCATGAACTTTATCTCAGTATCTAAATCCTCAAAATTAAGGTCAGGCAAGGCATTGTGAACTAACATTACATCTTCGAGCCCTGTATAGCTTGACTCGACCTCCTCTTCAAGGCAGATTTTGATATGCTCCAGCTTCCTGTTTTCTGTTTCTCCGCTCATTCAATCACTCTTCAATCTTGTCCCTACTTTCTCACCCTTCAAAAACTTAATGATGTTTCCCTCCTCAAGTCCGCTAAATATAAGCACTTCTGATTTTTGAGGCAATCTGAGAATTGACATGATTTTACCCTTCATTCCTCCGGTAACATCAGACTTCTCTTCCGCTTCACCGACTTCTTTCAGAATATCAGGACTTATTCTTATTTCATCCTGCAATTCACCATTGATTATCAAACCCTTGACATCAGTAGCAAACCCAACTCTACTACATCTCAGAAGTTTTACAAGCTCAAAAACAATCCTGTCACCCGATAAAACTTCAAACCTGTCTCTATACCTGTTATAAACCACATCTCCATGATAAACAGGAATGACTCCATTTTTAATAAGCCCTGTAATGAATTCCAGCTCAATCTCGATGTCTCTACCGACTTTTATTCCTGTTAAAGGATGTATCGGGACAGCATCCATGCCTTTATCAAGGAGTGCATTGCAGAAGAGAGTATTGAGTCTCTTGCATGCCATGTGGGTAATAATCGCCCCATGCACATCCCTTGTCTCTTTCAGCCGATATTTCTCAATATAAGGATGACCAAATGAGCCTGCCCCATGAACGAGAATCAGATTCCCCGGTTGATGGCTTATTTCACCTGCGATTCTTTTTATCTCCTCCATCAATGGTTTATCAAAAACTCCTGAACTTTTCTCAGTTAAAACCGACCCGCCGATTTTCAGAATCTTCAATTCATCAGTGCTCAATTTTAACCCCCTCCAGTTCAGGCTCAACCGCGAAAGCAGGATAGTTATCCAGAACACTGGCTATTGCCTCATCACTTCCAAAACCTATCAGACATCCACCGCCTCCAGCCCCTGTAATCTTTGCTGTAATGCCATCCCGGGATAATCTGCTGATTAATTCATCTATTCTTTCGTTGCTGATGCTTATTGACCTGAGGAGGCATTGATTTATGAACACCATGTCTGATATCTTACTGAAATCTTTTTTTTCCAGAGAGTCTATCGACCTCAGCGAGATTGAATCGATTGCATCAAAAATGTCCTCAATTATTTCAGGGTATCTTTCTCTCAATTTTGCAACCTTCGACACCATTTCTGATGTGACAGACGATTGCTGCGAGTCTATAATTAAAATCCTGAGGTTATCAACACCAATTTTTTTCCTTTCGGGTATAAGCCAGCTTCCACCATATGTTGAGATAAAAGGGTCTGTTCCGCTCGCCCTTCCCTGAACATCGAGTTCGACTTTTCTTGCGATTTCGTAAATGTCTTCATTGGTCAGACCTGCTTCAAATTCAGCATCAAGGGCTTTCAAAACAGATACCGTGACAGCAGCAGAGCTTCCCAGTCCCGAAGAGACTGGAATTTTACTTCTTATTTTAATTTCTACCCCTGATATCGGGCTAAAGCTCATAAAACGTTTTATTGCGAAGCTAACATAGGGATGCTTATCAAAATCCAGTTCTGTTGTTGCTATTGATGAGCGGATTCTAATTTCGCTACTTTTTTTCACATCAGCATAACATCTTCTATTTATCGCAGTAACAACTGCATGTCTTCCATAAACCACGGCATGTTCTCCGAACAGAATCACCTTGCCCGGGGCTGATGCAATCATTCCCGATTGTTGGATGCGGGCTTACTTAAACTTTTACAAAATTTGTGAGTTCTGAGATCAGATGACCTCTGACCAAAATAAAAGAAAAAATGGAATGGTTCAGAGAGGTCAACCCCCTCTAGGTTGGAGCGTTGCCGGAAAAAGAACCGCAATTCGAGGGTTGACCTCTGGAGAATGAATTGTAATAAGTGATATTTATGTATTAGGATTAATTTAGGAACATAGTTTCGAAACAATGTTACTGAATGGAGATGTCAAATACCAAACACGATTCCCGCATACCCGACAACGCTGTTCTTGTCTGCTACATCTCCACTCGTTGAATAGTCAACCAGATTTGCATATCCTCTATGGTGGTTTGTATACTCCATAGCAACAGCAATCACTCCATATCCGCAAACACTTGCCTGTAGCTCATAAATTGTTTTGTAATATCTTGAAACATTCAGAGAAAGTATGGCATCTATGATCTTCCCATCTCTCTCCCTGCAGTTTTTGTCCGGAAGGTAGTGGTGCATATCACTTGAAGCTACAACAACAATTCTTTTATCTGTCCTTTTCTCTGCTTCAATAATCTCTTCCGCAACCTCTTTTGCAGTTTCCTCATCCTGCATCCCCATACAAACCGGAACTATTCTGAAATCATCATGGAGGTGCTGCAAAAATGGTATCTGAACCTCGAGGGAGTGTTCATAACGATGCGAAGTTTCATCAATGTCAACTATCTTTTTTGGCATGGCATCAATAAATTCCCTGTCAATATCAACATCTCCCAATGGTGTTGTCCAGCTATCCATCGAGACTGCCACAGCAGAGCCATATCCCGTGTGATTGGGGCCAATTACAACGTAAGTTTCAACATCCGGTAAAAGTGAGTGAACTCTTCCTGCTGTTTTTCCTGAGTAGATGTATCCAGCATGAGGCGACACACATGCAATAATCGACGGATTCGGACTGGAGGAAGCAAACTCCATCAGCATTGATTTCAGGGATTCCGGGTTTGATGGGTAAAACGAACCTGCAACTACCGGGTGTCTCATGACAAAAATATTTGCTATTCATACTTAAGGATGTCGAGAATAACCATCGAGAATGCCCTCAAAAAGATACAGCCACAGTTACCCGAACGCCAAAGGTCTACCTGATAACTATATTGTAGGCATCAAGCCTTGCTTCTGCTTCTTTCATCTTTTCCTGATGCTCTCTTAAAAATTCAGACACAAGGGATGCTGCCCTCTTCTTACAGTGCCCGCAGAGGATTTTACCACTGGTGCATTCGTTCCTGATTTCTTCCAGCTCCTTATCATCCTCAACAAGATGTATTACGTACAGTTCAAAAACCGAGCATTTATCAGGCTCTCCTCCAAGCTTCCTCTGTTCTTCAGCACTTCCCCTCCCCCCTGTTATTGCTTTCATAACCTTCTTTTCTGCTTCTTCAGGCTTATCAAGCAGAGAAATGAAGCTCTCAGGTTTGCTCGAACTCATTTTCCCGCCAGTCAGACCTGTAATGAAGCGATGATATGTGGATGAGGGGGGTAAAAACGCATATCCTCCCAGTTCCAATTCAAATCTCCTTATTTCATTCTCGATTTCAGTCTTATCGCCAAAAGCATCAATGTGCTCATCATATATCTTCTTATCAAAATTCAGGACATCAGATATTTTCCTGAGGTAATCGGTATCTTTTCTACTTCTTATCCTGATACCACTGTCAATCGATTCAAGAGCAAATATGTTCACCCTTGCAGCAAGATCTCTTGTCAATCTGATGTGCGGGTCCTGATCCGCTCCAACGGGAATTACCACTGGCTTGGGCCCACCATACTCTTTCAGTTGTGGCTGAAGTATATCAGCCGCCTGTATAGAGGTAACATACATTTTTGCGAGAGTTGTTTCAGAAATAAAACCGTAAATTGCCTTTAATTCACTCCAGTTTACCTCTGCCGATAATTCAAATGCTAAATCTCTGATGCTGCTGCTTGCGGATTGAAAATAGATTATAGCATTCTCGTTCAAACCAAGAGCGATGATGCTTTTTATGTATTCAAGTCCCACTTTCTTAACCTCATCCCATGAGAAACCTCTAACCACGTGGGCCTCCATATCGGCAATTGCAACAAATGCATTACCACCAATTTTCTGATGCCACACAATTTCATCCATTGTCATCTTGTGACCAAAGTGTGGCATACCTGAGGGCATGAAGCCAGACATTACAGCCCAGGGCTTTTTATTGTTAATTGCACCGACAATTCTTTCATAATCTCTGTGACCGAAGATAACTCCTCTACGGATTAAAGGACTTGTCTCAGGCAATTTACCAATTAGCTCTGAGAAGGGTTTCATTCCAAATTCCTGAATCAATCTGCTGTAGTCAATGACTCCTTCAACTTCCCACGGGGTGATTCTCATGCTGACAGCTTTTAGCTGCATATATAATATTTTTTGGTTAATCAGCAAGCAAAAAATTTTTATCCATTAGATTGTGATTATTATCATGAAACGTGGAATTCTTTTATTGTTGATGGTAATAATTCTGGTACAGGTGAGTGCAAGAACCACTTGCGAAGACTACTGCTCAAGAGGGGTGTATCACTATGATGGTGTTTACAACGAAAGAACAGGAGAGTGTGAGTACTCTCAAATGACATGTAAGTATGGTTGCAATGAAGAAGGAAGTCGTTGTGCAGATAGAGTAGAAGAAACACGAATGCCATCGGATGAGAGTATAGAAAGAGAGACCCCTGCAGAAACTGAAGCAGATGAGCAGACTGTTGATTCATCACGAGTGACACCTGACAGTGCAGACACTGACTGCCCGGAATACTGTGAGAATTCTATCCACTATTTTTCTGGAAAATACAATTCCAGAACACTGCAATGTGAATATGAGAATAGAACATGTAAATACGGTTGTGATAGAGAAGGTAAGAAGTGTGCAGAATTGGGGGCTGAAGAAGCTGAAGAAGAAGTCTCCTGTCCAAATTATTGTCAAAATGGCCTGTTATACTACAGAGGCGTTTACAATGAAAGAACAGGAGAATGTGAGTACAACTATCGCATGGTCTGTGAATACGGTTGCAACGAAGAAGGAACAGCATGCGCATCTCAAGAGGGTTTTGCAGGTTGTAAAGACAGTGATGGAAGGGATATTTATACAAAAGGCTCCACTACAGGTTGGAACTACGATAAAACTGAAATAGTTACTTCTCACGACTACTGCACAGATTCTGATGGTGGCGCTGAGTTGCCAGGTGGAAAGTGGGTTGCTGAAGAGCAATGCGATGAGGAAGGGAGAGTTCACACGTATTATTACAAATGCCCTACTGATTACTGGTGTTCTGATGGGAGATGTGTTTACAGGCAAGAGGTAGAAGAAGAGGAGGTAGGTCAGGTACTCATAGAGGCGTCTAAAGATAGGGGAGAGAGGAAAATCAGGGTTGCTTATGAGGATGGGCAGGAAGCAGAGATTGAATTAAAAACAAAAGGAGCGGATATAGAATTCAGCGGTAGCACGCTTATAATCAAAAAAGCAAATAAAGAGTTTCTGGTAGAACAGAGGTTTGATTATCTGCTGTCAAAATTTGTAACAAGGCAGGAGAAAGTTAAAAGAATTGATATCAGCGTGGAAGATGACAAAGCAGTATATGACATTAAAACGTCAAGGCAGGGTAGACTTTTCTGGTTTATCCCTGTGACAATTGAAGTTACCAAGAGGGTGGATGCAGAATCGTTTGAGAAGATTGAGGAGACAAAGCCATGGTGGAGTATATTCGTTATTGAGACTGTGAGTGAGTCCAATCCACAGCCATCCCCTAGCCCTAAGAAAGAAGAAACAGATGTAAGTGGAGAATGTGAAGTTGATAGAGAAAGTAAAGATAAAGAATTGCTCTGTCCAGAAGGTGAACCACAGGAAATTGGAGAGTATCCAACATTAGAGGGGACGCTGATTGAAACATCCGGAGAAATTACCAAGCTAGATCTTTCAGATTCCAATGTTTGTGATTCGAGTGAGTGCAAAGAGTTTAAAATCATAGAGAATAATCCTGAGCTTATCAATTTAGATTTTGTAATTAAAAATCCAAGACCTCCCAATGCTAAAGAGTATCCCAAAATTTCTCCAACATTACTTGCGATGTACAACTTCGTTACGAACGATTGTCTGAATAATCCAGAAAACGATTTGTGTCCACCTGATAGAAGCTATTACTACGAGAAAATTGACAATAACACCCCTGTTGAAATTAAACTGGAGTTAACCACGACCCATTCGAATATCAAGAAAAGCTTTGTTGATATGGGTGGAGAAGTTATTTACTTTAATCCCGAGAAGGATATCCTTGTAGGGGAGATTGGTATAGCTCGTTTAATCGATCTCCATGAACGAGAAGATGTCTCATATATATCCCGCTTTGTTCCTGAAAGTGAATTCTGGGATCTCGATGACGATGCAACAGATTTTGTTCAATTAGACCACCTTTATGATGTTGGGCAGGAAGGAGAAGGTGTAAAAATTGCGGTTCTGGATTCAGGATTTAAGGACTATCTTAATTCTCAGGCAAATGGTAACCTGCCAGCAGGAAATAAATTGCACTATAAAAATTTCCTCGATACACCTGATATCACGAAAGATCATGGAAGAAAGTGCGCAGAGGTTGTGCATGCTGTCGCTCCCAAAGCTGAATTATATCTCTACAGGGTTAGCGGACATGAAGCATGGGAGGATGCGGTTGATGAGGCTATTGATGAAGGTGTAGATATCATAACCTCAAGCATAGGCTACCACATGTATGGACCAGGAACAGGTAAGGGTTTGCTCGATGATGTTGTCAAGAAGGCAACCGATAATGGTATTTTATGGTTCCAGGCAAATGGCAACGAACACCACAAGTTTTTCCATACCCATTACAGCAATCCCGGTGACAAGTGGGTAAATCTCATGCCTGGGGATGAGACAAACCACTATGACCTCTTTAAAGACCAAAAGCTGAAGGTGCAGATGAGATACGACCAGTGGGGTGCAGACGGACATGGAGATGCAAAAGACGATTTTGATTTGTATGTGGTGAAAAAGAATGCAAATGTATGGGAGATAATTGCAAGCAGCATAGATGACAATATAGAAACTGGAATACCTTTCGAGATACTGGAGTTTACTGCGCCTGAGGATGGGAGATATCATATTGCCATATATGAATATGAAAAAAATACTGCTGGCGATGTTGTATTCAGCTTACATTACTCACGTAAACATCCAGAATACGAATCCGACGGTAAAGAAGTTGTCATACCTGCAGACAGTCCGGAAGCAATCTCAGTAGGAGCGGTGCATGAAGGGGGAGTGTTAGCTGGTTATACGTCTCGAGGGCCCACAATTGATGGAAGGTTCAAGCCAGACTTTGCAGCACCTTCTGGATTCGTACTGCCCGCAGGGAACGAGATTGCAGGAACATCATTTTCCACACCATTCTTAGCAGGATCTGCAGCAGTTCTCGGAAAGATTAACTTCAGAAACCATGCTGAAATTTACAAGATTCTGAAATATATGACCTTCTATGAGGACAAAGTAATGGATAATGAAATGGGATGGGGTATTCCAAACTTTGACCACACTTTCAATAAGGTCACATGCGTCGGAAGTTTCACTAAAGGAGGACCCTACAGAGTATACTGTGACGGATATCCTGTATACTTAAGAAAAACTGCATACGCTTCCCTGCAACTTGTACCCAACACGTTCTTCTGGAATGGGGCAGCACACGAAAGCAAGTATTTGACTTTAACAGATAACACGAAACTGTTACTGGAATATCCCAAATGGCATGGATTGTTCTTGGATACTACCGGGAAGGGTCAGCCAAAGGTATTTGACATCAAGCCACAGGAGGGCGATTCAGAAGTTCACTTTATTGTTGAGGAGTCAGGAGTCGTAAAGACAGGCTTATACAAGAAGGAGGGCAAGAGCGGTAAGCAGAAGTTAATGCTGTCGATAAAGAGCAATTAGCTAATCCCAATTTATTATAGTATTTGACATAACTTACTTAACCAAAATTCAAAAATTCCTTAACCCACTTCTCCGCAAAACTGATTCTCTGAGCTAGCTGGTAAAAACTACT
>MTMJ01000082.1 GCA_002010045.1 Archaeoglobus sp. JdFR-22
TCTTCTGCAGTTAACCACTTAACAACTTCTTTTTCAGGTTTTCGTCCCATGTAGCCATTTTGTAGTTATTGGTTAAAAATGTTTTGTCTAATACTCTAATACTTATTAAGCCTTATCTCATTACACTCATGATTAGATGGTCATTCTACTACAGATGATCATTCTATTTAGATAATTACGGAGTGATAACGTGGTTGGAATCGGTAATATGAAATCAAGAAAAATACCAATAATCGATTTTAAACCTAATGGTTCCGATATGGTATCAGAAATTGACTACAGAGTGTATCAGGAGTTGCTTGAGAGTGAAGAAAAGTTCAGAAAAACGGCAGAAGCTGCACAGGATGCAATTATAATTCTGAACAGCAAAGGAAATATTTCCTACTGGAATAAAGCAGCGGAGAGAATATTTGGGTATTCAAAGGAGGAGGCTCTGGGCAGAGAGGGACACATATTTCTTGCGCCTGAGCGGTATCATGAAGCGTACAGAACTGGTTTCAGTAAATTCAGAGAAACTGGATGTGGCAATTGTGTGGATACAACTCTCGAACTGGAAGCTATACGAAAGGATGGAACGGAGTTTCCAGTTGAGCTATCCGTCTCCGCAGTGAAATTGAGAGGAGAATGGAATGCAATAGGAATACTGAGAGACATTACTGAACGTAAGAAGATTGAAAAAGCATTAAAGGAAAGTGAAGAACGCCTTCAGGATATTCTTGACTACACTACAGCAGTGATATATGTTAAGGACGTTGATGGCAGGTATATTCTTGTCAATCGCCAGTTCGAAAAGTTATTCAACGTCTCAAAGGATCAAATTGTCGGAAAAACAGATTATGATTTATTCCCTGAAGAGATGGCGAATGCCTTTAGAATGAATGATTTGATTGTTCTGGACAGGAATTGTCCGATTGAATTTGAAGAAGTTGTACCGCACGACGATGGAGTACATACTTATATCTCAATTAAGTTTCCACTCCATGCAGACAACGTTCCTTATGCAGTATGTGGAATTTCCACCGATATTACTGAAAGAAAAAAGACAGAAGAGGAGTTGAGAAAATACCGGAATCAGCTTGAAGAACTTGTCGAAGAACGGACACATGAATTAAAACAAATAAATGAAAAACTCCAGAAAGAAATAGGCGAGCGCAGAAAAGTCGAAAAAGCTTTAGTTCAACTCAATGAAGTCTTAAAATTGATGAATAAAAATCTGAGGCATGACATACTAAATGATTTGGCTATCGTCAGCACTTCAATAGAAATGTATGATGAAATTGAGGATAAAAAACTCTTGCAAAATGCTTTAAAATCTGTGAGAAAGAGTGTTGAACTGATAAAGAAGATGAGGGAGCTTGAATCTCTTATCACTTCTGGTGGTAGTTTAAAACCTGTTAATGCAAAAGAGACTATTGAGGATATTATCAGCAATTATTCTCTTGAGTATACTATTAAGGGTAAATGCACTGTAGTTGCGGATGAGACATTGAGCTCTGTTATCGATAACATAATCAGAAATGCGGTACTTCACGGAAAAACAGATAGAATTGACATTAAAATTGAAAAATTGGATGACTATTGTGAAATAAGGATTGCTGACAATGGTAAGGGCATCCCGGATGAGATAAAGGACGACATTTTTGAAGAAGGTTTCAGTTACGGAGATTCAGGTGGTTCTGGTCTGGGATTGTATATAGTGAAGAAAACAATTGAAAGATATGATGGAAGTGTTCGGGTTGAAAATAACAAACCAAGTGGTTCGGTATTTGTGATACATCTCAAACCACATGAGGAATCTGTTTGCGAAACCGTTTGTGTAAAAGATACCTGACTGAGTGAATTGCTATCAGCTCAATCCTGAACACGTGACTGCATTTATTCGCTTAAAAGTCAGACGGAAGCTTTCTTATCTCATCGTATCTGAATACTGGTCCATCCTTGCAGACATAAACACTACCTATGTTGCATCTCCCGCACTTGCCGATTCCGCATTTCATTTTATTCTCGAGAGTTGAATAAATCTGCTTATCCCCAAATCCCAGTTTTTCAAGATTTTGAACGGTAAATCCGATCATTACAGGCGGTCCACAGACAATTGCAACAGTATTCTCTGGTTCAGGTTTCACTGCAAGAACAATCATCGGAACAAATCCTGTGAAATGTCTTGTTTCAGGTGGAAAAACTGTCTCTTCGGGTTTGTCCCAGTTCACCTTGAACCAACCCTCTTCTTCAGTATCAATAGATAACCAGACATTAATGTCATCACTTTGGAGGGTTTCAAGTTCATTCCTGTAAACGAGGTCTTTTGAAGTTCTTGCCCCATATATCAGTGTCACATCTCTAAATTTCTCCCTCTCATCAATCACGTAATGAAGAACTGACCTGAGGGGTGCCATACCGATACCGCCTGCAATCAACAAAATATTCTTCCCGTACCAGTCCTCAACCGGAAAACCTCTGCCATAGGGGCCCCTGATTCCAATTATTGAGCCCTCCTCAAGCTGATGTAACTTTAAGGTTACTCTTCCAACCCTCATTACACTGAATTCGATGTTCTTTCGTGTAGGAGAGGTTGAAATTGCAAACATACTTTCTCCCTTCCCGAAAACAGAGACCATGATGGTCTGACCCGGCTGAAAATTGAAGCTATCAGCGTTCTCATCAATAATCTCAGCTCTAAAAGTTTTGATAGCCCTCTCACCCTCAGTCTCAGGAGTTATTTTCACAATCCTCGCAAGAGCTGGAAGGTATGGATTCTTCTTATCTGAGTTCATCTTCAATCCTCCATAGATTCCACAATTTCTCTGATGTCAATACCTTCGGGGCAGAGCCTCACGCACCTTCCACATCCGACACACATCAGCTCGTTATTTCTCTCCTTAAAATACAGAAACTTATGAAGTACTCTGTTCCTCACTCTATGGACTTTCTCCGGTCTCGGATTATGGCTTGATGTGTGCACCGTATATTCTGAGAACTGGCACGAGTCCCATGTTCTTATTCTCCTGTTCTTTGTGTCTGTAATGTCAAAGCAATGGCACGTGGGGCATAGAAATGTACATATTCCACAGCTAATACATTTTCTGGCAAATTTATCCCATTCAGGACTGACAAATTTGTATGAGAGCCATCCATCTGCATTTTCAAGATTTTTAGTGTATTCAGGCTCTGGCAACTCTGGTTCAACTTTTTCTGCAGCTTCGAAATCATCAAAACCCAGTTCCCGGCCTTTCTCAGTTAAAAATTCAATCTGAAAGCTCTCATCGTCGAGTTTTGTCATGAGGATGTCTGCGCTGTCAGAGTCTCCCGGACTACCGCCGGTAGCGTTACAGAATCCTTCCTCGCAGTATTCATTGCATGTCAATACAACCAGAACAGTACCGTTCTTTCTTGTAGTGTAGTATGGGTCTTCATAATCTCCCCTGAAAACAATGTCGAGTATTCTGATTGCCCTTGCATCGCAGGGCCTGATACCAAAAATTACTTTCTTTCTACTCTCGGGTAGTGTAGCTCTGACTTCATTGTTTGAAATGTTAAACTCCATCAGCTTTTCTGTCTGTGGGAAAACAATCTCTTTCGGAGGTATAATCGTGTTCTCATACTCAAGTGAGATTTTTTCCGGTTCTTCGAGTATTTCAAACCTTTCACGGGCTGGCGCCCAGATTTCGTAATCCTCAGTCAAATTCTTTAACCATTTTATGATGGAATCCCTGTTTGCTCTAAAGACGTTTTCAGCCAAATTATCACCCCTAAAGTATGAAGTCATTCGGGTCACTCTCTTCAGCGCTTCCGAAAAGGAATCCTTCAGAAATTCCTGCTACATATTCAAACATTTCTTCAACATCTTTTTCAATCTTCTTCATTAACAGTAGAAGTGGGATATTTACCGGACAAACTCTCTCACACTCTCCACAGCCTGTGCATCTTCCTGCAAGATGGATTGCACGGGTGAGATGGTAAAAAGCGTTTTCAGAAGTCTCATTTGCCCTTGAAATCCATCTCGGTTTGTTTGCCTTCTCTTCAGCCTTTGTGAATGGCGTGAGAGCGAGTTTAGTCGGGTCTACAACACACTCCTCGCAGTAACAGAGGGGGCAGACCTCTCTGCATGCAAAACACCTCAGGCATTTTGAGAACTGTTCTTCCCAGAAATCTCCTCTCTCCTGAACTTCTTTCTGCTCAAACTCCTTCACTCTACTGAACTCTTCCAGTCCAAGAGCTTTGACCGGGCTCTCCACCTCATCCAAGAGAATAACATCATAAACAGGTGGGTTTGAGTATTTACATTCAATACACTTATCTGCAAGAATCTCCTTTTTTTCGCATTTTGTTATCTCCTTTCCGTCAATATGAATTGAGTAGAACTCACCTTCTTTCTCAACCTTCACGTCTTTCCTTCCGGCAATACTGTAAATTTTGGATGGGTTGATAACACCCTCACAGGGCAACCCGATAACGTAAACCTCCTCTCTCTTAACAATGTTCTCCTGAACGAGCTTGGCAAGACTTCTGCCATCACATCCCCTCACAATAATTCCAACGGGTCTTCTGTCTGGCTGTTCACCTCTACCCCTTCTGAAGAGCTCTTCAGCAGCTTTAATTTTTAACTGCTCATCATTGAGAAAAACAACTAAATTTGGGGTCTCAGTCTCAGGACACATGAGGTTCTCCACATCATCCTCATTTTCGACATAGTATGGGGAGGCAACCAACCCTTCTATATTCCATCCTATAAAGTATCTGATTCTATCTTCTTGAATAGCCTCTTTAACAAGCTTCCGCAGTTTTTCTGTTAGCTCGTTATCAATCATTCTCGACTCACCTTTATTTTATTACCGACAGTGAAATCTTCTGCTTTTAACCTTTTGAGAGGCCCAAGCTTTCTCACATCTTCAACGATTTTTGTGACAACTGCAGTAAATTTCTGAGGTTCTGCTGCCGACACCCAGCTAACCTGAACTCTTTCTTGCTCGATTCCAACAAATTCAAGCAATTTGCGGAGTACTGCAAGTCTTCTTCTCATGAACAGATTTCCAGTGATGTAATGGCAATCACCCGGGTGGCAGCCTGAAACAAGCACGCCGTCAGCGCCGCTGTGAAACGCATGAAGTATGAAAAGGGGATCGATTCTTCCGGAACACATAACTCTGATTGGCTTAACATTTGCCGGATATTTCAGTCTGCTCACGCCTGCCATATTGGCACCCATATATGAACACCAGTTGCAGAGAAATGCAACGATTTTTGGCTCAAATTCTTCTTCCAATACAATCACCTTTTATTTTATTTACGACGGGCTTTTCAATGGATGATATAGCCCACGCAACTAAATTTAAAAATTTTTGGGTATGGATTTTCTTGTTAATTTAAATATCTAAGTAAACAATAGAAAATATCAGGAGGTCTATTGCAAATCAAATCCGAAATAAATTACATTAAAAAATAATATAAATAAAACTCCAGCTAACACTATCAATTCTTTAAATTATTGGTGAAAGCTGAAAGACACAATTACTCTATAAGAGCGAAGCCACAGTCCTTGAACTTAAGTTCACCTCTTCTGAACTTCTCCTCCCAGCCGGGATAAACCTTTGAAATCGACGTGTCGAACCAGAGGCAATTGTACTCATCCTCAGTTTTAATATAATGTGTGCAGTTTTTACATTCCATATCTCCTATTATTTTATTTCTCTTTAAAGATTTCACTTGTTCCAAATGAAATTTAAAGGATAGGATTTCATACTTGTTGATGATTGAAATCGATGGAAGTTATGGTGAAGGTGGCGGGCAGATTCTCAGAACTGCAGTGGCACTTTCCTGTCTGACGGGTGAGTCTATAAAAATAAGCAGGATAAGGGCAAACAGACCCAAGCCGGGTCTGGCAATGCAGCACCTCAAAGGAATCGAAGCAGCTAAATTTGTATCAAATGCTGAGGTTGAAGGTCTGAGCTTTGGCTCGACGGAGGTTAAATTCAAACCCGGAGAGTTAAAAAAAGGAAAATTCAGAATAGATATAGGTACAGCGGGAAGTGTAACTCTCATATTGCAGACAATCCTGCTCCCATCCTTTCTTCATGGTAATTCATTCGAGATCAGAGGTGGAACTGATGTAAACTGGAGTCCACCGTTTGATTATTTTAAAAATGTGTTTTTAAGAGCGCTGAGGGAGATGAAAGGTCGTGTTAATTCGGAGCTCATGTCAAGAGGATACTATCCAAAGGGAGGAGGTCTGATTAAGGTTGATGTGGAGGCATCGGACTTCAGGGGTTTCCAGTTTATTGATGAATGCAGAAAGGATGCGCATGTGAGTGGTGTGAGTCACTGCCTCAATCTGCCGAGACATGTTGTTGAAAGACAGTCGAATTCTGCCAGAAAAATACTGATTTCGAAGGGATATAACCCGGATATAAAAAATGAAGCTGGAGAAGGATTCTCGACAGGAAGCGGTATAACTCTCTGGTGTGGCTATAAAGGTGGGAGTTCACTGGGGGAGAGGGGTAAAAGAGCAGAAATAGTCGGAAAGGAAGCAGCAGATAACATTCTTGCTGAACTTGAAAGCAATGCATGCTTTGACGAATATCTTGCTGACCAGCTCATGCCTTTTGCTGCAATCGCAGAGGGAAAAACAGCCTATACAACCTCTAAAATCACACTCCACCAGAAAAGCAATGCATATGTTATCGAGAGTTTTTTTGGAGACATTATCAACATCAATGAACAGAAAAAAGAAATTAAGATTAAGGGTGTGGGAATAATCTGAGATGAAGGATTTCAGCTTTTTCGGGATTCACCGTAAACCAACGAAGAGGCAGCGAGATGGGCAACTCTGAGGGACTCAGGTATTTTGCTCTTGTCCCTCGAAGCCAGTATATACTTCTCAGCATTCTCAACCGAGCAGCCTGCTATCTGAGCGTAAATTCCTGCAATCATGTTAATTTTCCCTGCCCTCCTGATTATCTCCTCTTTTCGCTTTCTTTCCGTAACGTTCTCAAGAGCGCTGAAAATTGACGAAAAATCGGGAATCTTCTTCATGACCACAATAACCGGTATCCCTGTCCTCTCATTTATTTCAGTAATATCTGCAATATTAAAGCCAGCGAACGTTATTCCAGAAAGGAAAATTGTTTTTAACTGCTCTCTATGTTTTGAGCCAAGAACAAGAGAGACAATTTTTGGAGTTGTATCAAAACCATCCACTTCAATCTCGGAGAAAAGAAAACTTTCAACGGTCGTTCCTGCGGTGACACATCCGATTAGATAAGCTTTCCTGTCTTTGAAATTTCTGAATCCATCATCAAATCCAACAAAACGCCATTTTTTCATCTTGGGGACCAGATAAGGAAATAAAAATTAAATTGTAGCAATCAGTTCTTCGCATTCCTTTATTATCTTCTCATTTGCCTTTTTAATTGCGTCAATAGGATTGCTTTTCTTCGTCCTCACATAGAGTTCGGGTACACCTACAAGCGGATGAGAAATCGTGTATTTTGCTATCTCTACATCCTCATCCTCAAGCAGGTTGTGCTGAAGAAGATTCAGGAAAGTATGATCTTCCCCCTTTACATGCAACCTCACATAATTCTTCTCCATCTCAATAATCTTTACCTCCACATCTACCACCTTCACCAGTCACCTTTTCCATAATCTGTGGACAGTTTCCTCTTTTCTGTGTTTCCACACTCCGGACAGACAAGTTCATTTCCCTTTCTGACCATCTGGTTTCGGCAAAAACTGCATATTGATTTGATTACTCCCATTTCAGATTCCTTTGTGGATAACTTAAGATTTTCTGCATCGATAACTCTCGCCTTTATAATGTCCATGTATCTAACTGCAGTATCAAGCTCCTTTAAGTAACCATTCTGAACATTCGAGACATGAAGGGCAGCTATCCCGATGTGCATTAAACCTCTGTCCACACCTTTTTTCCTTGTTAATTCAATCAACGCAAGTGAATTACGCATGTCAACAACTCTTCCGAGGACCACATCACCTTTTTTAATTTCAGGCACACTTTTAAACGGCTCAACATTCACAACCCTGTCTCTTATTTCCACTCTTCCAAGAACTGATGCAAATATCTCACCACTTTCTTCAAAAGCACCCTTTCCAGCTACAAATTCTTCAACAAACCCTATTTTATCTCCGGGCAGTACAAGTTTCATCTAATCTCCTCTTTTTCTTCTATGGTTAAACAAATTTGACTGTGATTTTATCAATCTTTCTTTCTCAGTCTGAATACTTCAACGGGGATATACTTAAAATCTTTTTCATGAAATTTATAGCTTCTCCTTAAAGGTATGCTGTAACGCCATAAGTGTGTAATCTCAAATTTTTTATCTCTACATACATCTGAAATGTACCTCTCAGTTCCTGCAGAGTGCATTGTGTAAATCACATTTGAAATCTCCATTGCTTTTCTGAGAAAAGCTCTGTCCGCATATTTTTTCTGAATGCCAAAAGGGGGATTCATTATCACTGTGACCTTCTTTTTAAGACTGATGTCTTCAATCCTGCTCACAACAAATTCAACCTCAGCTTCTACTTTCTTTGCATTTTTTCTTGCTATTTTAAGGGCTTTAATGTCAATATCAAAACCAATTGCCCTTGCGCCAAGCAGAGAAGAAGCAATTGCGAGAATTCCTGTTCCACAACCAAGGTCAACCACAATACTCAAATCATCCATGAGCTTTGCATTCACAACAACTTCTGCTGCAAGAGAAGGTGGCGTAACATACTGCTCAAGATTTATATCAGGACTATCAAACCCTTCAAGAGATTCAAGTATTATTGCAAGTTCTTTTTTCATTCATTTATACCTGCGTTATTAATTGATTATGTTTTTGATGTTGCTTTTCTATTGACTTCAAATCAGGAAACAACCTTTGTTAGGTAAAGCACGAAAACACCCGCAACCATTGTCAGGATTATATTTCTGCTCTTCCACGCAACGAGAAGAGCGATTAAGCCTGCAAAGGTTTCTCCATCAACTGTCAGACTGAGATTATCGTCCAGAAGTAGCTCTGGAAACACCAAAGCGGCGAAAAGGGAAACCGGAACGAATTTCAGGAATTTCAAATCAGATTTAAAAGAGTAAATCATGGGTAAAGCTCTCGGTATGTACGTCACAATAGCCATTCCGACAATGATGATAACTACTTCATCCATGATAACTACTTCATCCATCTCTCAGTAACACCTCCAAAAATACATGCTATAACAGCGGCAGTCAGAATATTCCACCCTTTGGGAAGAGGGGTAAGCAGAGTAGCAAATACACCCGCAAGCAATGCAACATAGATGTCAAGCCTTTTTTCAATGCTCATAACAAGAATAGCTACAAATAATGCTGTAAGTGTGAATGGCAGCACCTCTGCAACACCTGAGGGTATCGTTGAGCCAAACAAAAGACCCGCAGCTGTCCCAGTGACCCATGATGCGTAACATAGGGAATTCAGCTTTATGTGGTACAGGGGTTGCACATCAGAGTTCTGAAATCTTTTTGAAGCGACAGCAAATGTCTCATCAGTAATTCCAAAAGACACCACGAGCTTTCTCAACCTTCCAGCTCTTCTATAAAGGGGTGAAAAATAACTGCTCATGAGAACATGCCTTAAATTCACAAAAAATGTCGTGATAACGATTAACCATGCTGGGGTTTTGTTCATCAGAAGCTGCAGAGCGATGAATTGAGATGCCCCTGCGAAGACAAGCATTGACATCAAAACAGCATTCGACCTGAGGATGTCCTTTGCAAGTATTCCAAATGCCACTGAAATCGAGAAATATCCAATCATGACGGGTATCGCATCAATCAATACATTCTGTTTTCTCATCACTCTCGTGAGAATTGATGGCATTTTTAAGGTTAACTTTTGGAAGTGCAAAATAATATATCATGCTGTTCAATCACTTCTGTGGAACGGACAAAAATATTTCTGAAAAGAAAATTTAAGGAATATTATGAAAAAAATTCTCTCATAATGCCCGTTGAATTCAAGAAAAGAGAATGGGCTTTCGTTCCTCTTGATGTCCTTCCTCAATTTACAATGCACAGACACATAGCATTCAATTCCGAGCATGAGGTAAAGAATCACATCCTGAGCAGCATTCCAGCGAACATATACTTCTCATCAGCTTACTATAATAAACCGTCGGCAGAGAAAATGGAACAGAAGGGCTGGGAAGGGGCAGATTTGATATTTGACATAGACGCAGACCACCTTCCGGTCAAGGTCAAATCGATTCAGAGTGCTTTGAAGCTTGCAAAGGAAGAGATTTTCAAGCTGCTGGACATACTCACCGATGATTTCGGGATTGATGAAAAAGAAATCATGGTTGTCTTTTCGGGAGGGAGAGGATATCACCTTCATGTTCACAATGAAGATTTCAGGAAGCTTGATTCGGCTGAAAGGAGAGAAATAATTGATTATTTGATGATAAATGATGTGAAATTTGATAAAATTCCTGAGACGAGTCAGGGGAGAAGAATATACAGAAGCATGAGAGAACTCTCAGGCTATATCATTGAGAAAAATCATCTCAACACTCTATTAAAGAAGCTGAATTTCAGAGGCAAGGTTGAAGATGTTGAGATAATTCTGAACTCAGGGAGACTTAACCGGCTCACAGGAAGTAAAAGTAAAAGGAGACTTTTTGAGTATCTCTTCACGAAGGCGGTTGAAAAAGTAAAAGTTAATATTGATGCCCCCGTTACCGCAGATGTTAAGAGATTGATAAGGCTCCCTGATTCGCTACACGGGAGGACTGGGTTGAGAGCATCACCCGTATCAATAAACAATCTGGATGAATTTGAACCATTGAGGGATGCCAGGGCATTTGGGGATGAAAAGGTAAAAGTCAGAGTCAGGAGAGTCAGGAAGGAAGATTTGAGCTGGGCGATTGACGTGCTGAAAAAGTATCCACGTGCAGGTGACAGGATTAAAGTGCCGGAATATCTGGGGATATTCATGCTTTGCAGGGGGATGGCTCAATATGGACATTGATGAACTTCTGTTAATTCTTGAAAAAAGTAAGAAGGATAAAATTCAGAAGATAGATGAGGATTTCTACTCTAAAATAAATCTCAGATTGAGGGAGCTTGAAGAAAGAAAGAAAGAGATTGGGGATTACCAGGAAGCAATCAGAGTTGACGATGAGCTCAGAACATTGAGAAGAATTCAGAGAAGGATATTTGAGATAAGGACGAGTAAGATTCTGCGAGCAGCATGGTCTGAAGTTTGTAAGACTGACAGCGGTCTCGAAGGATTTGAGAACCTTATAGAAGATGAGAAAAATCTGTTCAGAAGTCTTATCGAATCAATAACAGCATTTAAGAACCGGGCTTTTAGCTCTGAAATTGCTAAAAAAGAAGTTGTGGAAAAATCAGAGCCTGATTATGTTCTTGTTAAAGTAAAGAATGATGCAGATGAGTTCGAGGGTGTTAACGGAAAAACATATAAATTGAGAAGAGAGGATGTAGTTACACTTCCTTCGCTCAATGCAAAGATTCTGATTAAGAGCGGAACTGTGGAAGTCATAGATACGGGCAATATAGAGAACAACTAAGGTGATGTAATGAAGCATCCAAAAAAAATCAGGACGTACTGTAAATACTGTGATAAACATACAGTTCACGAAGTTGAGAAAGTTAGTAAAGGTAAGCCAAGCTCTCTGAGGTGGATTAACAGACAGAAGAGCAGAAGAGGCAAGGTTGGCAATCTCGGTAAATTCAGCAAAGTTCCCGGTGGAGATAAACCAACGAAGAGAGTGAATATCAGGTACAGATGTACTGAATGCAAGAAAGCCGAGCACAGACCGACCTGGAGGGCTAAAAAATTTGAACTTGTGGAGTGAAGTAAATGGGAATTAAGAAGAGTAAATTTGTCAGGGTAAAATGTCCCGATTGCGAGAACACTCAGATTATCTTTGACCATGCTTCAACCACTGTGAAATGTCTTGTTTGCGGGAGAACACTCTCAGAACCAACAGGTGGGAGGAGCAAGGTAAAGGCTGAAGTTGTGGAGATTCTGGAATAGCTTTTTCTGTATTCAATTTCCTCTTCTTTTCACAGGCGGTATGTATCTTTTCAAGAGAAGCGAGTTGGTTACAACGCTAACACTACTCATTGCCATTGCAGCTCCCGCCCATTCAGGGCGGAACAGTACCCCGAGTAGAGGATATAACAGTCCAGCAGCAGCGGGAATGAGGATGCTGTTGTATACAAGTGCCCAGAAAAGATTCTGCTTTATTTTGCTCAGGGTCTTCTCACTCAGTTGAATTGCAGCCACCACGTCTGTAAGGTCATCTCTCACAAGGACAATCTCGCCGCTCTCAATTGCCACATCAGTACCGCTTCCGATTGCTATACCTACATCAGCCTGAGCCAGTGCAGGAGCATCGTTTATTCCATCACCGACGAAGGCTACAACCTCACCAATATCCTGCAATTTTTTCACCTCTTTTGCCTTATCCTGTGGCAGTATTTCAGCCATAACCTCATCAATTCCGAGTTCTCTCGCTATTGCTTCGGCCGTTCTTCTGTTATCACCTGTTATCATAATCACCTTTTTATCCATCTCTTTCAGCTGATCAACTGCATCTCTGGCAGTTTCTTTCAGCTTATCTGCAATCCCTAAAACTCCTGCAATCTTACCATTCACAGCAATAAGGATTGCAGTTCTTCCTTTATTCTCAAGACTGGCGAGAGTACGCTCTACATTCTCCTCAATCATTATACCACTCTCAGTCAGAAGAATCTTGTTGCCAGTCAGCACTTCATCACCATTTACGGTTGTAATGACACCCATCCCGGCTTTTGTCTCAAATTTTTGAGGTTCCGGTATATCAATCCCCTCTTCTTCTGCTTTTCTCACAATTGCACTGGCAATCGGATGTTCCGACCTCATCTCAGATGAGGCAGCATACATTAGGACATTTTTTTCGTCAAAAGAGATTACATCTGTCACCTCCGGCTTACCCTTTGTCAGCGTACCGGTCTTGTCAAAGATAATCGTGTTGACTCTTCTAACCTCTTCGAGAGCTTCACTCTTTTTTATCAAAATGCCAAATTCTGCACCTTTACCCATCCCGACAGTTAAAGCAGTGGGTGTCGCAAGACCGAAGGCACACGGGCAGGCAATGACAATAACCGCAACAAGTGCTGTAAAAGCAAAAACATAGGGTTGACCGGCAATAAAACGCCAGTAAATAAAGGATGCAATTGCGATTGAAAGAACCACTGGAATGAAATATGATACAATTGTATCTGCAATTCTCTGGATTGGAGGTTTTGTTGCCTGAGCTTCTTTAACGAGTTTTATTATCTGGGATAACAGTGTATCCTTCCCGACCTTAAATGCCTTAATCTTCAGAACTCCATTCTCATTTACAGTTGCTCCGAATACATTGCTACCTGCGGTCTTTAAAACTGGAACCGGTTCACCTGTAACCATCGACTCATCAACATAGCTTTCTCCCTCAACAACCACACCGTCAACAGGTATTTTCTCACCGGGTCTGACAATTAAAATATCTCCGACATCCACATCCGCAATCGGTACCTTGACCTCTTCTCCATTTCTCACAACAATCGCATTTTTAGCCTGCAGTCCCATCAGTTTCTTTATTGCTTCTGAAGTTCTTCCTCTCGCTATTGTTTCAAGAGTTCTCCCGAGTAACAGGAATGCAAGCAACATAACTGCTGTCTCATAAAAAAGGTATTCCATGGGCAGCAATCCTGTTGTTGAGGCGACACTTGCAAGATATGCAGAGCCGACGCCCATTGAATACATTACATCCATGTTGAGTATTCTGAGCTTTAAGGAGTTAATAGCTGCCAGAAATATCTCTTTTCCCGAGTAATAGACAACGGGAGTTGATATGATGAACATGATTAATGGCATGTCGGGTATATCCCTGACAGGAATTCCAGCATAATCTCCAAAGGCGAGAATCATGAGTATAATACCTGCAGCGGAAGCAACAACCAATCTTCGCCTTAACTGAATAAGGTATTCTATTGCGGAGTCCTCAGTCAGGGTTTCTTCAGCAAGACCCTCAAATTTATACCCTGTTGCTTCTATTGTCTGCTTTATCTTCTCAATACTTGCTTTTTTCGGGTCAAAAATTAATCTGCTGCTGTCAGTGGCAAGGTTCACATTTACTTCATGAACACCTTCCACGTCTTTAAGGGCGGACTCTATAGCCTTTGCACACATCGCACACGTCATTCCGCCTATTCTAACTTCGATTTCTTCTTCACCTGTTGCCTTCGGAGCATCCTTCTCCATAAAATCATCTGTATTATTTAGACTATAAAAAATATCTTGCCGTGAAGTAACCTGTTTACAGGTTATAAAATAAAAACAGGGTTCTCAAGAATTGAGATTTTGGGAGAAAATCCAAGACAATCCTGACAGAAAGTTATTTTTGTCGCTGGACGTGAAAAATTTTAGAAATAGTTATTAAAAGTAGCAACGATTCTCTCTAAAGCTGAAGGCAAGTGTGATAAGATGAACTACTGGCTTTGTAATAAATCCAAAGAATAGTATGGAATAAAGAGGCTCTGTTAATTGCAAATCTGAAGGAGATAGTGTATGAGAACAAAAGCTGAAAACAAAATCATATTTGGGGACTGCCAGAATATGGAGGAATTAGAAGACAACAGTGTTCACTTAGTCGTAACTTCTCCACCGTATTTTAATGCTCCTTTCGATTACCCTGATTTATTTGAGAGTTATGAGCAATTTTTGGACTTAATTAGAAATGTGGCAAAGGAATTAAAACGAGTTCTTGATTCTGGAAGAATCGCAGCATTTGTTGTCGATGATACTCTGATAAAAGGTAAAAAATACCCAGTCGTTGCAGACATTACAAAAATATTCATTGAAGAGGGATATAAATACAGAGAAAGAATAGTTTGGGTAAAACCAGAAGGATACATTCGTATAAGCAGAAGAAGTGGAGTTTTACTTCAGCATCCGTATCCAATGTATTATTACCCGGACAATATACAAGAATCGATATTAATTTTCCAAAATGGTGAATTTGATTATAAAAAAATCCCCACAGAAATTAAGGAAGAGTCGAGGATAGATATTAACAAATACCAAAGAGAGAAGTGGTACTTAAGTGTTTGGAATATAACCAATGTTTTACCAATAAATAACAGACTAGAGAAAGGAATTGCGGCTTTTCCAGAAGAAATCCCTTATAGGCTGATAAAGTTATTTTCCTACCGAGGTGAGACTGTTTTGGACCCATTTATGGGGTCTGGAACTACTTTAAAAGTAGCTCGTGATCTGGGTAGGAGGTGCGTTGGATATGAAATTGATTTGGAGTTGTTACCGATTGTAAAAGAGAAGCTAAAGATGAATCAATACACTCTATTTGGTAAAGACTCTTTTGAGGTTAAAATTAGAGACGATGTAAAGCATTTGAGGACACAATTACAAGAAAAGGTAAAAAGTGCTGGTAAAAGGAGATAATATGGATATTTACGCTGAAATAACAGGATTAAAATATACGCCCTTCTTATGCAGCAAACTTAATGTTTTTGACATTACTGAAATTGAAAAAGCTCTGTCAACAAGTGCCACCTTTATTTTAAAAATCAATGAGGAGAACAAAATTGTTGTTAGCTGGTGGGTTTCCCCAAAAAGGACGAGGTCATATCCTTATGCTAGAGTTTACGATTCTCTTGCTTTTTCAGGAAAAAGGGTTACTATAATACCGATTTTCAAAGATGAAGGTAAAGATGGAGACAGAGACTTCCTGCAGTGGGATACTGTGTCTTTAATGAGTTTATTAGGTGTCTATGTTGTCATATCTTATTATATAGGGTCTCCCCATCATAACCCTCACTTATCTCAACAAAACTCAATTGAGACTACCTAAATCCGGAAACAATTAACTCCCTGAATGTGCTTCAGGCTA
>MTMJ01000010.1 GCA_002010045.1 Archaeoglobus sp. JdFR-22
GGCTATGTATCTTTTTGTAGGGAGTTATATGGGTTTGTTATTTAGAGTATTGAGATGTTAGAATTGGTATTTTGTTGGTAATTTTGTAAGCACCCTAAATGATTATAGAAATCCCTCCAGCAACCCATACAGTATGTCCAGTTGGCTGCAACTTCACAAGCATTCAGGATGCAATAGATTCAGCGTTCCCTAAGGATACTATTCTGGTTTACAGCGGCACTTATTACGAGAATGTAATTGTGGATAAAAGTTTGACTCTTAAAGGCATCGATACTGCAGGAATGCCTGTGGTTGATGCAGGTGGTAGTGGAAGTGCCATTAAGCTATCTGCAGATGGAACCAACGTTGAGGGATTTAAGACTATAAATGCCGGAAATAGTGGTGCTGGAATTTACGTCTACAAATCCTCAAACCACACTATTAAAGGTAACAATGCCAGTGACAATTATTACGGTATCTGGCTTGATACTTCAAGTAACAGCGTGATACAGGATAATACACTCATCAACAATACATGGGGTGGACTCTTACTGTATATGCAGAGCAATAATAATTCGGTTATCAATAATACTGCTCTGATTAATGGCGATGGAATCGTTCTTACTTCCTCCTCCAGCAATATAATTAATGACAACAGGGCAAATTCAAATAGTAATAAAGGTATAAGAATCTCTTTCTCATCAAATAACAACACTGTTGAGAATAATGATGCCAACTGGAACTATTATGGAATCTATCTCCAGTCATCCAGCAGCAACGTCATAGAGAACAATGATGCAAACTTGAACGGCTGGCTTGGGATTGGCATAGAGTCTGGTAGCGGTAACACCATAGAAAGTAACAGTGTAATGTCTAACAAAATGTATGGACTTTATCTATATGGTAGCAATAATACATTGACCAATAATACAGCCCTGTACAACAAGTATGGAATCTACGGTTCTTCCTCCAATAATAACACATTAGCAAGTAATACAATAAAATCCAACACACTGTATGGAATATACCTTACTTCTTCCAATAATAATCTCATCTATTTCAATCAACTCATTTACAACGCTAATAACGCCTGGGATAACGGCAACAACAAGTGGAATGCCAGCATCGGTAACTACTACAGCAATTACGATGAACTTTCAGAGGGATGCACAGATGCAGATAACAACAGCATCTGCGATGCAGCATATAGCATACCCGGCGGTTCGAATGTGGACAACTACCCGATGATTATAGAAATTCCTCCAGCAACCCATACAGTCTGTCCAGTTGGTTGCAACTTCACAAGCATTCAGGATGCGATAGATTCAGCGTTCCCCGGAGACATCATCGAGGTTTACAGCGGCACTTATTACGAGAATGTAATTGTGGATAAAGAACTAACACTCAGGGGCATTGATACTGCAGGAATGCCTGTGGTTGATGCAAATAACAGCGGGAACGCATTTCAGCTCTCTGCAGATGGGATTACAGTTGAGGGATTCAAAGTGGTAAATTCGGGAAATAATCAGGCAGGGATTTATGTCTATTCAAACAATAATACAATAGTCAATAACAATATCACAGGAAACGCTACAAACACAAATTCTCGCGGTATTTTTATCTATCACACATCCAGCAACACTGTTAAAGACAACGTCCTCCTCTACAACCGGTATGGGCTGTATCTTTATGGAACTACTTCAACAGCCTGCACTCATAACATATTGGCTAATAACATAGTCCTTGAAAATCTGAATGGAATTTACCTCAGATACTCTGACAACAATATATTGAGTAACAATACTGTATCGAACAATAATAATGGGTTCTTTATTTCTTACTCTGATAACAATACTATAACTGACAACATTGTAAGCTCAAGTACCGTGTTTGGAATATTTCTCGGAAATTCTGTCAACGACACCTTAACCGGCAATATTATAGAGGCAAATAGTTACGGAATTTCCTGTCAACTATCTGAAAACAACAGCATCTACAATAATCTCTTTAATAATTCGCATAACTTCTATTTCAGCGGGGTAGCTTACTTCAACGAATGGAATACTACCAACACTTCACAGAAGAACATTATTGGAGGACCTTACACGGGTGGGAACTACTGGACAAAACCGGATGGAACCGGATTCAGCCAGATCTGCAATGACACGGATGGAGATGGCATCTGCGATACGCCATATACTCTCGCTGCAAATAATACTGACTTTTTACCACTGTCTCTAAACTTCACGACAATAAACATTGTGATATACAGCCCCATGAACACAATTTACGCAAACAATTCAATTTTGCTGGAAGTTACTGCGGACAAAACGGTTGATACATGGCTTTACAATCTGAACAACGCCGGATACATTCCATTCACTCCAAATGTGACTGTTATCACTGCACAGGAAGGCTCAAACCACATTGTCATATACGCAAATAATACAGGGGGTGATATTGGAAGAGCAGAAGTGGATTTTACCGTGGATACGACTCCACCAGTGTTATACAATCTCACGATAGAGCCAGCTATGCCCGAAGCAAACAGTACCTTTACCGTAGGTGTTAACGTGGATGAGCCAAATGTGGGCAGTGTACAGGCTAATCTGACGTATCCAAACGGAAGCGTATCTGCTAAAGTTATGTTCCTCATTGACAGCAGATTTCAGGCATCTTTTGTATCTTCTGAATTTGGTATTTATAATCTTGAAGTAACGGCTATGGACTTAGCTGGTAATGCGAACAGCACATCTACTGCCTTTGGAGTGGTGGTATCTGCTTCAAATTCGTCCACTGTCAAGAACGGCACAACATCAACGTTAATAAGCAATTCACAGACAGTCATAGATGTAACCGCAGGCACGTCAGATGGAGAGGCAACAATCAACACTACAGTATCTCCTCTGCCAGATGGTTATGGCTTGATGGGGCTGAATGACAGTATTGCAGGAACAGATGGTGTAAAGTATCTGAACATAACTTCCGAACTGCATAACATAACAAAAATAAGAATAGAGCTTCATTATACGGATGAAGAAGTTAATGGGCTGTACGAGAATAGCATGGCAATATTCTTCTGGAATGGAAGCAGCTGGGTTAATTGCACTGCCTATGCAAACGATACAATTCCAGATGGCCCCTTCGTTTATAAAGCAGGAAACAATCCAGCAGAAAATTACGCTTACGCTGTGGTAAACCACACAAGCGAATACAGTCTGGGTGCTTATTTAGACTCAGATGGAGATGGAGTTGCTGATGTAAGTGATAACTGTCCTGCTGACTACAACCCAGACCAGAAAGACTCTGATGGGGATGGCATAGGAGATGCCTGCGACCTTACCTGCGGTGATGTGAACTGTAACGGTAAAATAAACGTCGGTGATGTCATATTACTGCTTAATAATGTCACCTATGGCTACCCAATTTGCAACGAATGGGCAGGAGATGTGAACTGTAACGGTAAAATAAACGTCGGTGATGTCATATTACTGCTTAATAATGTCACCTACGGCTACCCTCTAAATTGCTGTACTGTTTAGAAGAGGTAAAAATATGGTAAATAAAATCGCTTGGCTAACGTTGATTTGGGTATTGCTGTTACTACCTGTTTCGTCTCAAGAAGTTTATTTCTCACCTCAGGACAGCAGTACCGAATCAACGAAAGATGTTGAAGTATATGTGGATGCAACTAACTTCCAGGGTGGACAGCTCGAAATAACGTATAATCCAGAATGTGTCAGGGTTACAAAATTTGTTAACAATACATCAACGTTTCCTTTTAGTGAGTGGAATTCATCAATAGATGGCAGGGAATTCATAACTTTCGTAGCAAATGCATCTTCTAATGATTCACATTTTTTCGGTCTGAATGACACACACCCTGTCGGAACTCTTACAATCCAGTGTATGAAGGATAGTTGTAGTACTCCTCTACAGTTCGACAACAACAGTTTAATATTTGATCTATATGGAGATGAAATATCTCTTGAATTTATTGATGGTTCTTTTGAGTGCAAGCCTTCATCCTCTCAGACAGGACAGTCAAAGGGCGGTGGTGGAGGAGATGGAGGAGGTGGTGCTTTGCCACTTCCATCACCTACTGCAACACAGACTCCAAGTCCTACTCCCACTGCAACACCTTTTATACCTCCAAAACCCGCAAAAACTGCAACTCCAGCTGAAACATCCACTTCACCGACCACTATCGAGACCAAAGAAGCCGTAACTACTCCGGTTGCTACGCAAACTCCTTCAGTAATCTGGTGGCAGCAGTCAACAGGAATAATAGCAATATTTGCACTGGTGCTTGCAGTACTTGCAACAATTCTGTATCTTGTGAGAAGGCCTTGATAACAATTTTTAATTATTATAATTAGTTTTACAGAATGCCAGTAAGCTCTTCCTATCAGTTTTGCGAGCTCCTCGAGATTTGCACGATTTCCGTAAATTAGATCGCTCTTAATATATAAATAATGTCTGTCAGTAGAATTTCACCAGTAAATTTCAATTTCGGAGACCACACCGAGGCTATCCCATAGATATTTACCGAGAGACTCCTCCTGAATCTTCAGTGCCTCAAGCTTCAAGTCAAGTTCCTGCTTTTTGGCATTTAATTGCTCCTCGATGGAATTCAACTCGGCGTAAGTTTCTGTCAGCCTCTCATATTCCTCTCTGTCATGAATGACTGTTCTTCCATCAAGCTCTTTTTTATATGCTTCAACTTTTCTAATGAATTCCTCGACCTCTCTGTTATACTTCTCAACCTCTTTATTGTATCTCGCAAGGTCATTCTCAAGCTTTTCTCTCTTCAATTTGTATTCTTCATAGAAGGAATATTCCGGAGATTCTGCCTTATCAATATATATCAATCCGTATTCTTTTCCTTCCTTTACGTAGGCAATTTTATCGTTGTTCTCAGGATACATCTCCACAAGATTGCCGTCAACAAACTGGTAGACTTTCTTGGTCGGGTCATTTCCCGTGCAATCCACAAAAACTAAACCTCTATCTACTGTATTGAAGACGTTTATGGCATGTGGTTCTCTTTCAACGATATCAATAGCCACAAAACCTGCTCGTATCCCGTTGGCTTCTGCATTGTTGTGAAGCATCTCTGCAAAGTCAGAACATACAAAAGTGTAATCATCATAAAACTGCTTATCAGTGCTATCTTCCCTCAAAAAGCTGATTAGCTCATCATATGTTGGATTGGTGGCATTTCTGTGGTTGAGAAGACGAACCCGCTCTCCAGACGCCTTTATAATTGGAATTATCTCTTCCTGAATACCAGAATTCTTCTGTTCAAAACTTCTAAATTGAATTTCCGAACATCCGGATATTAGAATAACAACCAGCAGGATTGCTACAATCCGATAATGTTTCTCCATTAAATTTATAACTCAAACATTTACATAAAATGTCTTCTGTAACTTACTCATCATCAAAAAATGTTTACAGAACAGGTCAGATGAAAATTTCATCTCTAACAAAATCTGAATTAAATTCACGTAAAGAAAAATATTTTTCAGTTAAGGCAGTCGGCTCTATTGTACCGTCCACACATCTTATAAATCCAAACCTATCAAGCAACTCAACGTAATATGCGTATTTTTCCCTGATTTCTATTCTCTCCTTTTTACTGCCTCTGAGGGCAATGTAGAGTACCTTATCAACGACTCCGCAGGTCATAATTTTGTGAAAAACATCTGAATTATAAATGTTTCTGATTTTTGTTTCGAAACAATGTTCAGTAATATTGTTCAGTAACTAAAATACTTATAAAAAATAACTTATATTCAGATTAATAATTTCTACTTCGAAACTGAGACTGCACAACCCATACCTCAACATTCGCTGGCAGGCTTCCAGCATTGGTTACAACAATATACAGGTCTGTCTCAACAATAGAACTTGAGAAATATTCGTCATCATACTGTCTCGAGAGGTGAGGGTATGATTTATACCCTCCCTTTTTTTCAAGAAACTTATCAACATCCTCATTGGATTGCAGAACCCAGACGTTAATTTTACGGTCACTCTTCACGGAAATTGATGCGTACATGTAGCCCTCTCTGTATGGAACATCAAACACGTGAAATTTACTTGGAGCTACCGTGAACTTCTCATAAGTAAGAAATTGAGGGGGTTCTTCCTCATCCTCTTCAAAACAACCGGCAAGCAAAATACCCGCCAGAATCAAAATCAACGTGATTCCGGTTTTCATCTAATTACCCTCAATCTGAACCATTATAAACCTTGTGAAGTTGATATTAGATTACTGAACAGATGATTATGTTCTGGTTCCAAGGTTACAAGCGTAAAATTTATTTTATTAATCGCATACGTTTTTTAATGTCATGTATTTTCTGCAGATACTTTGCAGGCTGCGGAGGTATGGCTGAAATTTGTGAGCATTTTGAACTGAAGCAGAGCAACCCAGATAACAACAGGAAATTGAGAGAACTCAATGGAATGACGATTCAGGAAGCTGCAACAAAATTTGAGATGACTGTGACCGAGTTTCTTGAAATGCTTGGAACGCTCGAGAGAGAAGGGAAATTAAAGGTTGAAATAAAGTAGAAATCAAGTAAAGCTTTTACTCCTCAGGTTATTATCTCTTTCTCAACAAGGCTGATGGCTTTATCAATCTCTCTTTTGAGAAATTCTGGCAGCCCTTTAATATCAATGTCCATAAACCCTCTGATGATTGCTGCGGTGGCTTCATCCCTCGTCAATCCCCTTGACATCAAATAGAATATCTCCTCTTCTGCAATCTTGCCGATAGCAGCCTCATGACTTAAATCAACATTTGGAAATTTTGCCTGAAGCTCTGGAATTGCATGAATGACACCATCGTCAGACAGCATCAAGCCCCTGCACTCAAGATGGCCTCTTGCATCCGGTGATTCTCCTGAAATATGACCTCTGGCAATTATTGTCCCACCCTTGCTTATTGTCCTTGATAGAATCTCGGCACTGCTTCCCTCTCCTCTTAACACAACTTTACTTCCAGCATCAATGAGAGAATCTGATAGTGCAACGATAATACTGCTGAAAATTGCAGTGGAGTTCTCTCCAATCAGATTTGCAACCGGATACATCTGAACAACCTTGACGGGATTCATCAAAACATAATTGCTGATAAACACCCCATTATCCTCAACAATCGTCGCACTTCTTGGCCGCACTTCTATATCCTTCTCCCAGCTATGAATCATTGTGAAAGTTATTTTTGCGTTCTTCTTTACATAAAATTCTGATATACCAACATGCATCCCTGATGTAACACCCGGATGGGATGCACATCCTGATATAATATTCAGCTCGGACCCCTCTTCAGCGATTACGATGTTATGAACTTTCTGCTTCCACCCGAGCTTTCTCAGGTACAGGCATGCTTCTACCGGAACTTCGACCTTAGCTCCTGGCATTGCCCTGATAAAATATCCATTAACATCTTCTACATCAACAAACTTTGTATACTCGTCTTTTTTACGATCTACCGCTTTCCACAGGTAATCGTCGAGCCAGTCGTACTTTTCAATCGCCTGTCTTATCCCCATCACTTCAACGTCCTTGAATCTTGTAGAAGCAATCTTTACCTCCTGGTCAACCTGAAGAAATGAAGCAGACCTCTTCGAACTATCAAATTCTCCGCCAACACTTCTAATCTTACTTTTCATTTCTTGTTCGAGTTCTACATCAGGTTTGGAAATTTCAGACATTTTTTAATACACCCCTCGTATCCATCTTTACTGATGCTGTCAAGAATGCTGTATGGATTGCCAATACACCCGATTCTACCCCTGTGAAGAATCATCCCGTAATCGGCATCCACATACTTTAGAATATGGCCTGTATGAGTTATAATCAGCCCGGACTTCTTTCTTTCAGCCTGTGGTTTATCCCTCTGAAGCATCTTTTTTATAGCATTACCGATTATTGCAATGTTCTCGAGATCAACACCGCTGTCCGGCTCATCCAGCATTACGAAGTCGGGATTGAGGAGAAGTAGCTGGAGAAGTTCGGATCTCTTGATTTCTCCCCCACTAAATCCATCATTCAGACTTCTGTCCATCATACTCTTCATATTCAGGAGTTTCGCATATTCGTCAATTTTATCCTCCGTGCCACCTATTCTGGCGCAGAATTTCAGGGCATCACTCAATTTTACACCACTGACTTTTGGTGGAGTCTGGAAGCCGATCCCGATACCCATCTTGACCCTCTCATCTGTTGGCATATCTGTTATATTTCTGCCCTTAAAAAGGATCCTGCCATCGTAAACAGAATATCTCGGATTGCCTATGATGGAAGAAATCAGAGATGATTTTCCGCTTCCATTTGGACCAAATAAAACAACTGTCTGACCTTCCTGTATGTAGATATTGATATTTTCAAGCACTTTCTTTCCGTTTACCTTTATTCCAAGATTTATTGCTCTCAGAATATCCATGAACTCAGTTTCGCAGTTCTTATTATAAACTTTGGGGTTTATAAGTAATTCCAGTATTGAGTTATCTCGCTCTCAGGAGTTCTAAGCCATTGTTGTTTTTGTGAACTCCCTCAGGAATGAAGTTGCATAACATCCCTTTGGAAGGAAAAATGAAAAAATTGCATCTCCGCTTTGGATTATTTCAAGAGACGAATACGGCATATCCGCAACTCTGAATCCTCCTTTTGAGGAGAACTCTTTATATTTATTTTTAAAATCTGAAAGATTAATTTCATCTCTCTCAAGAATATTCCGTATTTTTTCCATCGCCCATCCTTCTCTTAGTTCGGTCCGGTAGCCGGGAATCGGAAAGGCAAGAAAACCTCTGCGCTTTGAAATAAGAAAATTGATTCTTTCCAGATTTCTGTCGTTCACTTCTGAGTAGCTCTCCATAAATGAAAAATAGGTTTTTCCGTTAATGTTTTTAAATTCAATAAAATCTGCGAAGTCACCCTTCTCCACAATTTTGAGTGATTTGAATTCTTTAATTCGCTCTGATAGTAACCTGTTGAAAATATATGACTGGTAAGCATGTGTGAACATCAGCTTGAGATTTTTGGGTAGAGAGCAGATGGCTTTCTCTTCACTTTCAGTCTCAACCAGTCTCTGCAGGAGATTTCTTTCATATCTCAGGTAATCTGGAAATTCTCTTAAGCCTGTTCTCGCATCTCTCGTGCTCCATAAGTCTTCTCTGATCTTTCTGATTTCTTCGTTCTCCTTTTCGAATGGTTTTGCCACGTAAGTCCAGAAAGCACTTTCAAAATCACTCTTCAGGATGTATTTTCCAACCTCGTGAGTGACGAATCTTATAGAACCAAATCTCTGGAGTCCAAAGTAATTCGGGACACCTTTCTCAATTATTTCATCGAGAGTTTTGTTGATGGAATTATTCTCAACATCTTTGATTGTTATTCTGAAGAAATTGCCAAGCAGGTCGCCAAGCTGTATAGTTCGTCTCGCTTTCCCGATATACTCTATTTCCGCATCTCTAATTCTTAAGTCCTTTAACATCTGAATCTCTTTTTCACCGAGATTGGAAATACTCATATACTGAACAGATACTGCTTTTTTGTCTTTCGTTCCTGCAAATTCAATCCTCTTCTGGCTGATTCTCAGTTTGTTTGCCAGAACTCTTGCAAAGTTAAGAGTATCCCAGTTACTCTTTCTTACTTTTATAATCGTAAATCTTCCATCTTCGTGCAACTCCGGAAGTTCAGAAACTTCCTCAACATAAAAATACTCTGGTTGAGCTTTAATCTCACCGTTTATACCCTTAGAGGAGGTTATAAAAGATTCTATCCCGGTACTTTTTTCTGCATCTGTCAAATCATTGAGATTCATCAATCACTCAAAAGAGAAATATTACCTGTAATCCTGTCAATTTTGCTCTCCTCATCCGGGCCTATAACTACTGAAGTGATAGTTCCCGGAGGGATTTCAGTCAATCCTGCATCCACAACAGTGCCAGTTGATATTCCAGCTTTTTTAGCTTTCTCTTTCAGTTCCATCATTTTTTGGAGGCTTGCCTTCAAAACAATTTTTTTCTGCCCAGCTTTCTTCCATTTCTCTACCAGTCCTTTATCAGCTCTATCGCATCCAATTATTGCTGCATGTGCGACCTGAACTGCCAGCTTACCTCTGGAAAGACCTATATCGTCTCTTACGATAATGACCTGTTTGTATTCCATATCTTATGTCTCTATTTGCCGTTACCTTTTTTCTCACCCTCTGCTTCCACTTCTTCTTTTTTCTCCTCACTGAATCCAAATATTTTGAGTTCTTCAAGTGAAACTGGTTTGGATTTCTCATCTATCCATTTCTTTCCAATGTTCTCTGCCTCTTTCTTGTTAAAATCTGAGATGTAGATTTTATCTGATTCTACTTTCTCAATTTTTTTAACTGATATTCCAAGAAACTCCGAACCAACCTTGACGATGAGGTTATCCTCATGCACATCAACACTTTCGCCAAAATCCTCTCCACCTTTCACAACGAATTTACAGACCAGATCGTCTTCCATTTTTCCACCAGCCAGCATTTAACAACCTGTTATAGTTATTGGTTTCATTTCAAATACTTTCAAGTTCTGATGCTTTCCTTAACACACATGTTTATAATTCTTTTGAGATTGATTCCATTCTTTTAAACATATAACGTCCCTTAATACCAGTGCACATTCTACAGCCTTTTCATAGTCATAATTACTTTTCTGATTTACAAGAGACTCAACAAACATCTTAAGTTCTTTCTGAGCTTCTCTGTAATCCTTCAGATAACTAAGCAGCTTAATTTTTGATTCGTGTCTGAAGAGGAAGTAATCCGGTTTTTTGTCAATCAATTTCTTTAAAAGTTCTTTATCACCCATTTCGATTCCAATATCTACGCAAAGACCGTAATATTCCTGTGAATGACATTTACCATATAGAAAACGCAGAATTTCCTCACTTCGAGCTTTACTCTTAAGAACAGAATCAGTTACAAATCTGAGAAAGTAAAAATCATCCTTAAGTATCCAGTATTCTTCTTTTCTCGCAAATTCTGTCAGTATATCTGTGACTTTATCCATCTTCATTTTCTCACAGTAGTATTCAAGTAGAACGGAATACAGTTGGTTTCTCTCCGCAAATTTTATTGCCTCTTCTTCGTTAATCCGGGAGTACAGTTTGAATTTTATGTCTCCATTCAACAAGCTGTTTCTCAATCAGTCTTTTTGCCTCTTCCCTATAACCACAATTTATCAGGAATTCGATATAAGGTATATCACCGACCAGTTCCCTGATTTGACTTTTGAATCTCTTTAGTTTAACAGCGTTCTCTCTTTTGAGCATAACGTGAAAGAAACTGGAGAGCATATCATACTCATCCTTTTCATTGAGCTCCTTCAATTTCTCAAAATCCATATTGTGCAATTCTTTGTTCAAAAAAGAGATACAGAGGTTCTCAAAAATTTCACCACCGAAATAGCTATCTGAATAATCATCGTAGAAAAAGGCAGATTTTACTTTTTGTCCCAGAAACATTTATTTCCACTATTGTATTGGGGGTGGAAAAGAATCAACGCCCAAAATGAGGAGAGGTCTGGAGCTGCATGAATCGTTTTCAAGTAAATCAAAGAGAACAAAGATTGTAAGAAATTTGCCAAAATTACCAAGAAAATTTGATGTAAGGCTTTGTTCTGAGAAATATAAATTTAGTACAAGTGTTGATTGTTTTTATAAAAATATGTGCAATATCAAAAAAATATTGGTGTAATCTAATTGAACCCCTTTTTGGATAATAACATGTTTTCAGATTATTTATAAGAATATAAAAATTTTTATTATCGGTTCTTATGGTCGAGACTTTTGTGATTTTCTGGTCACGCTTTTCCACAAAATTATCAGTTTATGATAACAATTCATTTGTAATTGGCAAAATATATAACGATTTAAAATTAACTTAGTTCTGTTAGGGGTGTGATAAAATTAGAGTAAAGCCTTTTAAGAGCATCCCTTACGAAAAACGGTGGAGAGGTCAGGGCTGTCTTAGAGTGGGCACATTAAAATTGGGTGTTAGCCTCTCCCCATCCAATATATATTTTTTAGCTTCAAGATTATTTCTTTTTTTTAAAACTGTAAAAGAAAAAAGTAAATAGAGTACAGGGAATCCATCTAACCTGGGGTTTGGAACAATGGTAGAGGAAAAAATATACGTTCTCGCAAGATATATCCCTTATCTCAGAGAACATCCTGTATTCTATGAAGCAATCAAAGAACTTCATGGTGAGGTGGAGATACGGGAAAGACCCACTCTATCGAGGGGAAAAAAGCTCATTGAGGAAATAGGGGAGCTATCTTATGAAGAAAATGGGTTTGTTTATGTAGCAACCTCTTCTCTCGTTCAGTACCTGTATGAGAATTCACATGGACTGTCTTTTGGAGTTCTGAAAGTAAAAAAAGGCGACGAGGAAAGAGATAGTTTTTCTGTGTTCTGGATTAATCGACCTTCAGAGGGAATAGTACGCATTTGGGCAAGATAGAGGTGAAACATCGTGTTTAGAGGTTTTTTTGTTAAGATGAACAGATTTAAAGTTATATGTCAGAAATGCGGAGGAACGGGAGAAGTCAATTTAGAAAAAGTGAGAAATAACGATTTTTCGGAAGGATTCTATTATTTCATTGAAGACAGTAATGCTGGAAAAATAGAATGGTTTCTCTGTTCTGACTGTTACAGCGAGAGATATCTGGAGCATGATGAACTCTGAATCCTTCTCACAACCGCAAAATTGCCTGCAAATCTGAAGCCCATTTCAAAAGTTTTTTAAATTTTAGATTAGACTAAAAATGTGGAAAGAGTAGAAGAGTATCTGGAAGCAATTTATGACATACAGACAAAAGAAAGGAGAATAGTTAAAACGAGTGATCTTGCTAAAAAACTCGATGTCAAGCCATCAAGTGTAACTGAAATGTTACTAAAATTAAGTGAGATGGGCTATATAGACTATCAACCGTACTATGGTGTATTCCTGAGTGAGAAAGGTGAAGTTCTGGCGAAAAGGATTAAGAGATACCACAGAATTTTTGAGACATTTTTCAGAGACTTTCTTAAAATTGAAGAAAATGAAGCACACAGGTTGAGCTGTGAACTTGAACATCACGTTACCGACGAGGTGGCTGAAAAAGTCTGCGGGGTCATCGCGAGTGAAAGCTGCAAAATCTGTGAAGAATGTGATTTCAGGATATCGAGACTATCTGAGGCAGAACCGGGCAAATATGAAGTCATTATATCACCAACCGCTGCATCAGGGATTGGAATAGTGCCAGGGGCTATCCTTGAAGTCAAAGAAGACGGCTCGGTAGACATTAAGGGAGAAGCTTATCTGCTATCTGAAAAAATCTCTTCAAAAGTCATTCTGGAACAGGTTGTGTAATCTCTACGAATTTCAAATTCTCAGATAATAAGTGCCTCTCCCTTCAAAGCAATTCCCGTTGCGAATGATATTGCAGATAAACCTGTTTCTTTACATTTCTCAATTGCAGAATCAAGAATTGCAGCCTTTGAGACGAGCAGGGGGATTCCACATCTTACGCATTTTGCTACCATTCCCTGAGATATTCTGCCAGAGACGAGAAGAAAGATTCTGGTGAAGTCCACATTCTTCCTCACGCCTATCCCAATAGCCTTGTCAATTGCGTTATGTCTTCCAACATCGTATGCCCTTGCTACCATCCTCATTTTTGAGACAAGAGCTGCAGTATGATAACCTCTTGTTCTCCTATACTCTTCTGTATCAAGATATTTCAGGGAATCTCTGCATTCTTCAACCGAGAACTTTTCATTTGCTTTTACTTTGGGAAGGTCATCAGCAAGTCTGAAAACACCGGGAGAACCTGATGACCTGAGCTGGAACTCCCCGGATTTCTCAACTGGTGTTTTTACTGCAATAACATCATCTCTAACCTCAACCTCGACATTATAATCTTTAACAAGTCCTTCAGAAATAAGAAATCCCGTGGCAAGTTCTTCGAGATTCACAGGGGTGCATGAAATATTGAATACCACTTCTCCGGCTATTATTCTAATCAATTTCTCAGTCGGAATCTCTAGAGTCTCATTGACAGAGATTATCTCCATGATTTCTTAAATTCTAAAAAGCTTAAAAAATTACCGTCAGGAAAGATACTTCTTTTTCGCCTCAGTTGCGAGATTGTGGGCTATTCTCACGGGTTCTGGCAATTTGTATCCTTTCAAACACATCTCAGTCAATAAGAGGGATGTCTCTACTGTTATGTGGCTTCCCGGGGAGATATAAATTGGTTTACAGCGCTTACACGTCTTCATTGCATACCCGATCAGTTCATCTCCGTCCATTAAAGGCTGATTCTCAAATTCTTTTTTAGGTTCTCTGACTTCTCCGAAAAGTCTCTTTTTCGTGATTCCAATTGCTGGATAGCCTGTTTTTATCGCAACATAACATGCCAGTCCACACCTTCTTGGATGTGCTATCCCACTCCCATCAACCATTATAACAATTTTTTCGTTCCTGTAATCATTTGTGAGACTCTGTACAGCTCTCACAGCCGGCATACCTTCTCTGAACATGAGAAATGTTGGTATATAGGGGAAATTTACTTTTTCAATTGTCGTTTTCCCCCTTAAAGGTTTAAGAGATGGAAAATCAAGTAAAACGCATGCTGAAATTATCTTCTCTCCCGCAAAAGACTGGTCAACTCCAGCAACGTATTTTATATCATTAATGAAATATTTATCTTTCAGTATAACTCTCTTTGCCAGCTCTTCCTGGTTTTTTCTCAATTCTTCAAGCATGTTTCCAACCCCGGATATTGATAGAAGAATCTTCCCTTATTAAAGATAATGCTCTAACAGAAATACCAAGTTGATGAGGATTTCTAACGTAGTTGAAGAGAATGATATGTCAGTCAATCAAATGCTCCTTAGCCCCTAATAATTGACAATACTTCTCAACTGTTTGCATACAGTCTTGACATCAATCTCAAGCTTGTAGGTTGAGGCTTCCTCATTTGCCATCACACCAAGCACAAGAGTTCTTGAAACAGGATACATTCTTATCTGCTTATCTCTCAGTTTAAAACTTGCTTCATCGAGATTTCTGTAGAATATCTGGTGAAGCATTTCCTTTATCTGTTTTTCAAGCCAGTAAAGAAAAGATGTGAGCTCCTGTATCGGAGCATTTACCTTGAGAGATATCGGAACGCCATCTATTCTATAAAGTACAACCATGCTAATTCCGGGGTCTGCCGATAAATCGGAGAGAATTCTTGAGATATCACTTATCATAAGTCATCTCTTAATATTCTTTATAACCTCAAAAATTGCATCCTCCACTTCTCCAACCTGACTTTCGGTAAGTCTCTGCATTCTCTTCAAAAAGGACTCTTCGATATCTTTCTTACTTATTTTATGCTCTTTGAGGATTTTATCAACATCCACCTTTTTTCTGGATTTAACTGCAATCTTTGTGCCTTCTATGAATATTCCAAAGCCACTGAGGATTCTGTAAGGGAAGACTCCTTCAGCATGCCATGAACCACGGTGCTTGATTATTCTGATTGTTCTGTTAAAAGCCTCACCGTAACCCAAATTCTTAATATTTATTATACTATTTGACAAAAATAGTGGAACAACCAGAGATGGATTGCTCAGATTGCCATCCAAGGGTTCTTCAAGAGTTACCACAGAAGTTCCGAGTTTTTTCAAATTTGAAAAGAACATGTTAACGTTTTCTCTATCTTTAAAAGATATTGACGAAATAAGAGGAGTAAACGAGTCGATTGCTATTCGCGTCTTCTCTTCCTTAGCTATTTTTATAAATTTAGAGTATTAGACAAAACATTTTTAACCAATAACTACAAAATGGCTACATGGGACGAAAACCTGAAAAAGAAGTTGTTAAGTGGTTAACTGCAGAAG
>MTMJ01000009.1 GCA_002010045.1 Archaeoglobus sp. JdFR-22
GACAAGTTTGTTCTTAATTCTGATTCCAGTTTATGGAATAATGGGTGCTGTTACAGCAAGATTGCTGTCTAAATTTATTGGTTCGTTCTTCCAGTGGATGCGCTTTAGATCTACAATAAAAATAATCTGAATACACCAAAACTAATAAATACGCAAAAACCTGCAGGAAGGTATTATGAAAGGTATAATTGTTGGTGCAGGAAGAGCAGGGCAAGATCTTCATTATGGTGCATTTAAAGTTGCCGGTGCTGAAATCCTGGCATTTGTTGACCCCAATTTGGATGCTGCAAAGAAAGCAGCAGAGAGGTTTAATCTTAAAAATTATTTCTCTTCGATTGAAGAGGCACTTGATAATCTAACAGTTGATTTTGTCAGCATCTGCACACCTCCACAGACTCACTATGGCATTGCAAAATATGCTCTTGAGCACGGATGTCACGTATTGCTTGAGAAACCACTATCTATAACCGTTGAAGAGGCTGAAAAACTGGACAAAGTAAGAGCAAAAACTGAGAAAACGCTAGAGGTTATCCATAATTATAAATTTGCACCATGGTTTCTCAGAATCAAAAAATAGTTGACTCAGGAATCTTGGGTAATGTAATACATATTCACCGTGAAATGAGTTTTCCCCATGAGTTAGTCAGAATGATGGAGGAAGGGCATTGGGCACATGAAATACCGGGCGGAAGGTTGATGGAGGCAAATCCAAAATTCTTATTCAGATGCTTTTTTAGTAAAGCATCCAGACCTTTCTCGTAAAAGTGTGGAGTTCCTCTTTTCAGGCTTTCAACAACATCTTTGTTTTTCTCAATTCCACTCACTCTAAATCCAGCACTTGCCAGAGTTAATGCGAGAGTTAAACCAACACGACCTGTCCCTATTATACAGATATTCTTCATCACTTCACTTCAATAAAAATGGGGTAAAAAAGCTTTACTGTAAAAAAGCTTTACTGAGGTATGAAGCAATCAAAATTCCTGATTGCAACCTCTTAATAAATTCACTCAAAACTCTGGAGTATTTTTTCAGCAACCTTATCCCATGAATAGTACCTGACTGCCGCTTTTCTCCCATTTTTACTCAGTTTATCTCTGAGTCTGCTATTTTCGAGCAATAAGTTTAATTTAACCGCAAAGTCATCAACATCATTCTGTTCTGCAAGCAGACCGCACTGATGCTTTTTTGCGATTTCCCTTATTATTTCAATGTCACTCGCCACAAAAGGAACACCACATGCCATGTATTCAAAAATTTTTATGGGAGAAAAATAAAATACTTTACTCAATTTCCTGTATGGTGCTATTGCCGCATCACCTGTTGATATGTATTTTCTCACCTCACTGTGGTCAACAAACCCCGCGAAAATGACATTTCCCAGCTTTCTTCTCATGACCTCCTCACTTAAAAGCTGAAGGTTCTTCCCCAGCATTAAAAACGTAACATCTCTCATTCTTTCAGCAAGCTCGATTATTATTTCCGCACCATGCCAGGCACTCAACTCCCCCACATAAACAACCACCTTCCTCCCATTCAGGTTGAATCTCTTCCTGATTTCTCGAGCACCTTTTTTATCAGGCTTGAAAATCTCTGTCTCAACTCCTGCGTCTGTCAGGGAGATTCTTTGGAGGTAATCTGGAGGAACAATCTTTTTTGTATATGCAAGAATCCTGTCTGCCAATTTTAGCTGAATCCTGCTAACTTCGGGGTCAATTATTTCCAGCACTGCCAAGATTCCGAACAATTTTGCTGGAAGCACACCTGAACCTTTTGCAGAATTTCGTTCAATAACTATATCAATCTTTTTTGTCAGCATGAAAAAGATGATGTAAATCATTAAAAAGATGCTGTAAAATCTGAAGTACACCTTCTCAAGCAACCTCGATTTATTCTGTCTCCCCCAGCTACTTGAACCTTCAAGACAGAACAGAATTCCTCTGTTTATCCTTTTCACTGAAATGTTGTTAGCAATCTGCTCGGAATATTTCTGGTTTTTCATCCGTCTTGAGATTATATAAACCTCATGTCCCTTCTGTGCAAGACTTTCAGATATTCTCAAAACGTGGGTGGAGCCCCCCAAAAATTTTCCTGTATGTGGCACAGGTATGTCAGGAGCGACGTATAATATATTCATTTTAATACTCGTGGTGTATTTCCTTTAAATTTCTTTCTCCAGAGCTTCAACAAGCTTCAAATATTTCTTTCCGATTTTAATCCAGTCAAACTTTTCTGCCCTCCTTTTAGCATTCCTCCCAACTTTTTTCCTCAATCTGTCATCTTCAAGAAGCATGATATATTCCGCAATCTCGTCTGAATTCCCGGGCTGAGCCCTGAATCCAGTTTTTCCATGAACAATGGTGTCGAGCATCCCCCCCACATTTGTTCCGATGACCGGTTTCCCGCATGCCATTGCTTCAAGAACTGCAATTCCGTAGGGTTCTATAATGCTTGGCTGCGAGTATATGTCGCAGGATGAATAGAATGCGGGCATATCCTCATTTGGCACAGTTTCGGTTACAAAATTCACACATGAGAGCTCAAGTCTCTCGACAAGATTTTTTAGAGTTCCGTAATCCTCCCCCCTTCCCATGATATACAGTCCCACGTTTAATTCATCTTTAACAGCTTTTACAGCCCTAATCAAATACTCCAATCCTTTGTATTTCGTCAATCTTGCAACACAGAGTATTTTTATGTCCTCTCTGTCTCCAAGACCAGCGGGTTCAGTCGGGCAGAATACTTCATTGTTGATTCCAACATGCACAACCTCAATTTCCCTGCCTACCCCCACAACTTCTTTCAGGAATTTCTTTGCGGCTGAGCAGTGTGCAGTGTATAAATCAACCTTTTCCCGTATAACCCATCCATAAAGCCGGTCAAATAATCTCAGCCCAAATCTTTTATACCTGCTTTCGGGAACGTAGGTTCTCTCGGAAGATAGAACAGAGGTGATACCCCTCAATTTTGCCGCGATAAATGCCTGATGGCATATGAGTGGATAGTCCTCCTGAAGCATGATTAGAGCATATCCTCTCATAATCTCATTAAAAGTTCCGATAACGACTGGATTCTCAAATAAATCCGCCACAGTTCTCAGATACCTGACTTCAAATGGCAAATCCCTGAATTCTTTTTCTCTAAATAATTCTTTTTCTCTCGGTGCTTTACTTCTGGAAGTGATGATTGTTACGTCATTCCCGAGACGTGCAAGCGCTTCAGCAAGACCATATTCATTACCCCGAACAAATGGTGTGAAGTATGGGGCAACTATACAGATTTTCACATATTTCTGTATTGACATTCAATATTAATAATATTCGTTTGATTTTAATTATTCGAGAACCGATTCATAAACTTTCGACACACCTTCTGCGACATCATCCCAGCTTCTCAACCTCAGATTCTCAACGCTAACTCCTGACACACTCTCTATCAGTTCAGCAAGTTTCTCAATATCTACGGGATAATCCACGCCGAAGACATTTCTGTTATCAACCCATTCTGCAAGTGCAGCTTCATTTGCTACAATGCAGGGAGTTTTCGCTGCCAGAGCTTCTGCAACAACAAGCCCGTAAGCCTCGTGTTTTGAGAGTAAAACAAGCAAACTCGCTTCCGCATATTTCTTTATCAGTTCTCCTCTTCCAAGACTTTGGTGGAAATGAACTCTATCATTCAGATTGAGCTTCTCTACAAGTTTAATGAGATTTCGTTTATAGGAACCATCTCCTATAATCTCGATCCTGTAACTGCTATCAAGTGCAGACATAACCTTAATGACGTAATCTATACCCTTATATTTTTCAAGTCTTCCAACATACAGTATTTTCCTGCTACCATCAGATTTTTCTGATTTTACAATATCGGCAAATTCTTCGATGTTGATGCCATTGGGAATTGTATGAATGCTACAGTCAACTCTGAAATTTCTTAAAAGCAGATTTTTCTCATATTCAGAGACACAGATTATCGCATCCGATTTTTTCAGTATTTTTGATCCAAGAAGCCTGTAAGGTCTATGCAGAAGATTTCTTACAAAGCTGTGCCCCTTACCATGATAGTGTGGGGTGAAAATCAGTTTTGTTTTTGAGGGGTCTTTCTTTGCACAGGCGGTATAGTAAGCAGGCAGAGCGTGATAGCTGTGAGCATGAACTACATCGTAATTTCCAAAATTCTCTTTAATATACTTTTTAAGGGCAGAGGAAAAGAAGTAAGCGTCTGAAGGGGCAAATGAGTTAAATCTCCTTACAACAAGGCTATTGATCCTCTCCTCTTTCTGCAGGCTTTTCGATGGGTCTGTTGTCAGCACTTCAATGTCATACTTGCTGGACAGACGTTGTGAAATTTCTTTGACATGGATCTCCACCCCTCCAATACAGGGATGAAATCGTGGACAGACCTGAGCTATCTTCATTTATATTCCAGATTGTGATTCCATGTATATATTATTGTGCATGGATAAATCGTTCTCAGTCCTGTCGATTGACTTCTTGTAAAAAACTAAATAACTTAATTGAAGTCAAATATAATAATGGAACGAAAATCCATTACCATCCTCGGCCCTTCAGTAAAATTTCTTTCGGGGATAAGTTATTACACAATCCGACTCTCAAATGCTCTTTCAAGCGTAGCAGATGTAAAAGCTGTTCTTTTCAGAAAAATGCTACCAAAAAGACTATTTCCGGGATGGAAGAGAGTTGGAGATGAACTTACTGCTTTAAAGTTCAATGAAAATGTTGATTTTATTGAGATCCTTGACTGGTATAACCCCGTAACATGGTTCAGAGGTTATCTGGTTGCAAGAAAATCGGACTTTATACTTTTGCAGTGGTGGACATCAAGCGTGGCTCATATTTATCTTTTTCTGGAGGTTTTTAACAAAATTTTTTCCCGGAAAAAGATTGTGATAGAATTTCACGAAGTTGTTGACCCTCTTGAGAGCTCAATTTTGCCAATCAGAATTTACTCAAAAATAATGGGTAGATTAATACGAAAACTTGCCTCTCACTACGTTGTCCATTCCAACGCAGACAGAATGCTCATCGCAAAAGCATATAAGATTCCTGAGACGAGAGTTACAGTTATACCACATGGAATCTACGACCATTACAGCAGGTTTGATAAGGAGATTGCAAAAGAACGTCTCAATATCGAAGAAGACTTTGTTATTCTTTTTTTCGGATTGCTCAGACCTTATAAAGGTGTCAGATACCTGATAAAAGCTTTTGAGATGCTTCCAGAAGATATAGTTAAGTCTTCGAGGCTTCTAATCGTTGGAGAAGAGTGGGAGGATAAAGAAACTTTGAAATTGGCAGAAGACTCCGTTTTCAGCAATAAAATCACGGTTATCAACAAGTATGTACCGGATGAGGATATCTCCTTGCTTTTCTCCGCAGCTGATGTTGTTGTGCTTCCATACACAAGGGCGTCTCAGAGCGGAGTTGCACACATTGCAATGTCTTTTGGTCTTCCAGTTATTGCAGCGAAAGTTGGAGGGATTTCTGAAAGCCTTGAAGATTACAGTGGTACTTTCTTCATTCCACCAGAGAACTCAGAAAGAATTGCAGAAAAACTTGTAAATGTCTATAAGAACAGAAATACTTTTAACCCACCAGAAAAATTAAAGTGGGAAAACATCGCTTCATTATGGCTCGACCTGTTTGAAATTATGAATTAGCCTACTCACAGGCGTCAACAGTTATTGCCTCATTCGGGCAACCCTCTACGCAGGAGCAGCATTCGTCGCAGTCATCCATGTTCACAGGCACTGACTTGCCCTCCTCGTTCAAATCGTACACTTCCTGCGGGCAGACTGAGATGCATTCTCCACATCCATCGCACTTGTCGTGATCTACTACAATATTCGACATGTTATCACCTCGGGAAAACTGGAAAATTTATAGTATATAATCTTTTTCCTTATTAAATATAACGAAAAATTAAATCTTCATTTGTCCGATTTGCAAAAAATTTAAGGAAATTTTAATACTAACATGCATCATTTGTTATTGCCCCATTCGGGCAACCCTCTACGCAGGAGCAGCAATCATCGCAGTCATCCATGTTCACAGGCACTGACTTGCCCTCGTCATTCAGTTCATACACTTCCTGCGGGCAGACTGAGATGCATTCTCCACATCCATCGCACTTGTCGTGGTCGACAATTATTTCTCCCATAACATCACCTCCATTATTTCGAGGCAACTTGATGAACAATTTAAACTTTTTGGATTTTAACCTCAGGTAGAAGGTCAATTACATCTCGGAGGGTAATGTGATTATCTGAGCTGAAACAGGTAGCAACACAGAAGATGTGAATGATTATAATCACTAATCACTAACCATCTAACTTTATTAATAATGAAAATTGAACATATAATAGCGAGCCGGTTGGAGAGACCAAATGTTCTGAAGATGGAAATATTAATTTCCCGCATGGTGGTACCAATGTTTGATTCTGGTCTTTTGCCTGAAAAGCCCTGTGATGAAAGTCGTACCAGCAGATACTGTTTTCCATGTATTTCTGGAATCTGTCCATTCGATATGGACTTTCTTTCGGATTGCTATCCCGGACTTGACCCGGAACTAATTGCCTTATTTGATGAACTCTTTTTACTGCGTTCCAGAGCTGCTTATGAGAGTCTCAAGAAACACGAGTTTTTAGTAAGGGCTTTAAGGTAGAGTGGATAGAAAAGGGATTTTTTCAATATTTCAATAAAATAAAAAATCAGGAATTCGAAGGCATTTCGCCCATCCCTGGCATATCCATTGACGATATTCCGCTTTCGCACATCTCGATTAGGACATTTCCATCTTCGTCAAACATTTTTGAACATGACTCTCCATTTTTCAAATATCTAACCATTGTTTTTACATACTCTCCCTTATCCTCACTGTACACAAATAAAATCGAGTTATCTCCAGTCTCATCGTAACATATCTTTTCCTTTGTATGCTCTCCATCCACAGAAACCTCAATCTCACCACAGCACAAAGTGAATTCCTTTCCTTCTATGTCGAGATTTTCAATGCCGGTAACTTTGACCTCACTCATTCCCTCCTGGGTGGTGACCTTTGAGTGAGAACCTATGGCGCACCATTCACTCAGCGGTTTACCTGTAGATTCTGCTGTAGTTGTGGGAGTTTCACCGTGAATTTCCTCAGCTTTTTCTCCAGATTCCTGAGAGCAACCGCTCAGACATGCACCAGCAACAACGAAACCCAGAAAAGCATATAAAACAAATTTACGTGCAAATTCCATTTACTAACCTCCTTTGAAAGAAGAATTATATCAGAGATATAAGTTTTTGCCTGTTTGTAGATACATTAAAAGATAATTCCAAAAATCAATGTAGCTTTAGCCAGCGCCAAGCTTTTTCATCAGAACCATAAAATAATTTGGTCTGATTTCATACTTCCCGACAACTTCATAGCCCTTTTCCTCAACAAAAGATTTCTGTTCTTCTGATGTCACAATGAAATCCTTACCTTCATACCACTTTGTATGAAATGCTATACTTTGATTCCTCAGATACCATGGAATTGGCCAGTAATCATTTTCAGGCTCGTAAATAGCAATCTTCTCACCCTTCTCAAGTTTATCAGCAATAATTTCAGATAACTCCACCGCAGAAGGTTGAACCTGAATGTAAATTAAATCCTCATCAGCATTGTTGTAATCTATATAAGTCAGATTAAATGATATTGCGATTGTAATCAGGGCTATCAATACGAATGCAAGTCTGTACGCTCTTCTATTCCATGAGAAAATTTCGCCAGAATACATCGCACCAAAAAATGCCATGGGTGCAACAAGATGAACAGCAAGCCATGGAACTTTATGTGCAAGAACGTGATACACAATGATTGACACTACAAGCCAGTATGCAGCAAAATATTCTAATTTGGTCGCTTCTCCATTCCTCCACCTTCTGATGAACACTGGAGCAGATGTAATCGTCAGAGCAAGTGGAAGGAATTCATACTGCAACAGAATATTTGCGTAGTAGTAAATGGGTTTCCAGTGGTCTTTCTTCTCGTGCATTGTGAACCAGTGGGAGAACGCTCCAACGGTTGCTCTATTCAATCCATCACTGTCGGTAAAACCAGCAGTGTACAGAGAGACAAAAAGTGAAATGATTATCAATGCAGAAATTATTACCATCCTGACTTTTTTCAAATTCCACGTTGTGAGAATTGATAGATAACCAGTCTTCTCTTTATAAAGCCCGTACAACAGAATAAAGGATACCATGGTAGAGATATAGATGTATCCGTTCTCCTTGGATGTTATCATAAAACCAATGAAGAGGGCAGACAAATATACATAAATCTCCCTCTTCTTCTCGAGATACCTGAAATAACAGTATAGAACAACAATAAAAGAACCAATAAGTATTATGTCATTTCTCATGTATCGGGAGTAATAGAGGATGGATGGTGAGAATAACATTATAAACAGAAAAACATAAACTCCCTTTCCGAACCACCTTTCAAAATAACATGCTGCAAGAATTCCTGCTATACTGAATAAAACCGGAATGAGCCTTGAACTAAATTCATTATCTCCCAGCAAACCAAATATCCCGGCAGAGGTGAAATAAAGAAGAGGGCCGTGGAATGCAGGATCATAGGAGTACTGATTGTACTTCAAAAGCTTGTAACTCAAGTATGCATGGACACTTTCATCGTGATCCATTGGTCGGGCATCGAGGAAGACTAATCTTGATGCAATTGCAATTATAAGGACTAATACAATTATCCTGCGATTCACCATGAGAAATTGGGCCTCAGATAGAAAAGAGTTGCGGTTCTCGATTTTTCACAATTAAAAAGTGGGTGGTCATTTGACAGATTTCACAGCGAACTTCAAATACTTTAAAATACCTCCAGATTTAAATTTTTCAGATGCCTAAAAAATTACTTCAGGAACTGAAAGGATACCAGATTGTAGGCAATCATTCAGCTGTAAAGACATGTCTCTGGCTGAAGAAGTCAATTAAAGATGAAGGAGTATGCTACAAACAAAAATTCTACGGAATCAGAAGTCATCGCTGCCTCCAGATGACCCCCGCACTGGTCTGTAATCTTAACTGCATACATTGCTGGCGCCCCCTTAAGTTACTACCCCGGCTAAGAAGCTGGGATTCTCCTGAGTATGTCGTAGAAGAAAGTATTAAAGCTCAGTATCGTCTTCTGAGTGGTTTCCGTGGTACAGAAGGAGTGAACATGAGAAAACTCGAAGAAGCTTACAATCCAAATCAGGTAGCGATAAGTCTCATTGGAGAGCCAACTCTGTATCCGCATCTGGACGAACTTGTTGAGAGATATAATTCAATGAACATGACCACATTTGTTGTTACAAATGCAACTAAACCGGAAGTTATTGAGAAAATTGAACCCTACCAGCTCTACATCAGCCTTATAGCCTACAGTGAAGAGAGCCATATTTCACTGAACAGGCCTGCAAGAAGTTACTGGGATGAAATCAACGAATCACTGAGAAAAATGGCTGATAAGAATTCAAGAACAGTTTTGAGGATTACTCTAATAAAGGATATCAACATGAAACCGGAAAAGTTTTCACCCTTAATTGAGAAAGCATCTCCTACATTCGTTGAGGTAAAAGCATATATGCACCTTGGTTATTCGAGAAAGAGGCTTGAGAGAGAAGCAATGCCTGACCATGAGCATGTAAAAAAATTTGCTGAAGAAATAAGTAGAATTACCGGATATGATATTAAAGATGAATCCGAAATCAGTCGAACAGTTGTTTTGAGGTGTGAATGATGTTTGATGAGTTTGAAAAATTACATAAAATTCTGGAAGAAAGAGAAAAAGCAAGGGAAGAGTTGATAAGTCTCTCAAGAGAGCTTAGGATAAATTCAACAAAGGCCATCTCTGCAACCCATTCAGAGGAGAGCGAAAAAGCAAGGAATTTTATTGAAAAAGCTGAGAAAACCATCGGGAGAATTACAGAATATAAAAATACCCTGAGTTCTACTTTCAGATAACACATGATGCAATGCAGGAATATGTTGAGAGTTATGTATTTCTTCAGTTTGTCACTGACAATTTTGATGTTGACCTCCAGTCTCTCGGGGTTGAGATACCAACGATTCTGACAGGACTTGCGGACTTAATCGGGGAGTTGAGGAGATTTATACTTGATTTACTGAGAAAAAGTGATTTTGAGAGGGCTGAAAAATATATGGAGATGATGGAGAAACTCTATTCCGAGCTGTCAACCTTTTATTTTCCGGATAAAATCGTACCAGGGCTAAGAAACAAGGTTGATGGAGCAAGGTGGACAATAGAAAGGACTAAATCTGATTATATAGCTGCCAAGGTGGCTGCATTCATAAAAAACCAGACCGGGTCTATTCACTAAAATTGGAGGTGAAGCCAGTGGAAGAAGGGGATTTGTTCGCTGATGTGAAGGAAATAGAAATTGATTGTGCGAAGTGTGAGAATGATAGAATAAAGCATAAAGCAGAAGTTTTAAGCAGAAAAGAGAGTAGAGGTAAGATTATTATTGAGTTTATATGCAGGGACTGTGGTTCAAAGGGAACACTTACCTTTTACAAGAAATCAAGGACAGAATTGCTTGAGTATCCACCTGATTAACAACAATTTTTTAATCCATACAGAGATGATGTGATTGATGAGTCAGCAAGTAACTGGGCAAAGAATGGAGCGAAAAGATGAAGTAGTTATCGGTCTCGAGGTTCATATCCAGCTCAATAAACTGAATACCAAGCTTTTCTGTTCCTGCTCAACGGATTATCATGAAGATGAACCCAACACCCATGTCTGCCCTGTGTGTCTGGGAATGCCCGGTGCGATGCCTGTAATCAATGAGATGGCAATAAAATTCGCTGTTAAGGTTGCTCTTGCTTTGAATGCAGACGTTCAACCCTTCACAGTATTTGACCGGAAGAACTATTTCTACCCCGATTTGCCCAAAGATTTCCAGATAAGCCAGTATGATAGACCGCTGGCGTGGGGAGGTTATGTTACAATAGAGGCTGGGCAGGGGGAGAAAAAAATTCTGTTGAAGAGAATTCACATGGAGGAAGACCCCGGGAAGCTGAGCTATAGAGGAAGTATCACAACTGCAAGGTATTCTATGATAGATTACAACCGTTCCGGTATGCCACTGCTTGAGATTGTTACTGAACCTGTAATGAATTCTCCGAAGGAGGCAAGACAGTTTCTGAACAAACTCAGAATCATTCTGGAGTATCTGGATGTCTTTGATGGCTCGCTGGAAGGTGCAATGAGGATCGATGCAAACATATCTCTGAAAGGCGGTGGAAGAGTCGAAATCAAGAACATATCTTCTTTCAAGGGTGTTGAGAAGGCTTTGACCTATGAGATAACTAGACAGAAGAACCTGAAGAGGAGAGGGAAAGAAGTAAGAAGAGAGACACGCCATTTTGACGAAATTAACAATATCACAGTCTCATTGAGGGGGAAAGAAGAAGAGCAAGATTATCGCTATTTTCCGGAACCAGACCTTGTTCCTGTTGACGCCACTGGAATTATTGAGGAGTTGAGGGGGACTATTCCTGAGATGCCCGAACAGAAGAGAATTAGACTGGCAGAACAGTATGGAATAGGAGAGAACTTCGCAAAAGTTCTTGTCCTTGATTTAAAAATGGCAGATTATTTTGAAGAAGTTGCAAAGAGTTTAGCTGAAGACGGAATTAACCTGAACGTTGCAGCAAGCTGGACTGTGGATGTTCTGAGAGGTGAACTTAATTATAGAAGTAAGGACTTCAGATTTGCTTACAGCATACTTGAACCTGCTGAGATGGTTAAAATCCTCAAATACCTTACAGATGGCAAGATTACTGAGAAAAGTGCGGTTGAGATAATCAGAACGATACTTGATAAGGGTGGGAATGTTGATATGATTATCGAAGAAAAGGGCCTTTTTGCAATTGCCAATAGTGAGATAGAGAAGCTCTGCAGAGAAGCTATTGAGAAAAATCCAAAAGCAGTTGAAGATTATATAGCGGGGAAAGAACAGGCTTTAAATTTCCTTGTCGGTCAGGTGATGAAAGCAACAAGGGGTAAAGCTGACCCGGCAGAAACTGCCCGTATAATTAATAAAATACTCTCCTGAGGTTTTCAGTGAAGATTTTCAAATTTTTCTGTACTCAAGCCAAAACTATAAAATAAGAAATCCATTTACTATTATGCTTGACTGGAGGTTCAGGTATTCTTTCAAAGGGTGATTATATGATAGTCGAATCATATCTCTATGAGAAATTAAATGAAGTTATGAGGTGTAAAACGTGTAACCATTACTGTAAAATTAAACCGGATAAGTGGGGAAAGTGTAGAGTCAGAAAGAATGAGAATGGGGTCTTGAATGTTTATAACTATGGCATGGCGTCTTCAATTGCAGTTGACCCCATTGAGAAAAAACCCTTGCACAACTTCAAGCCCGGTAGCTGGGTTCTCTCTTTCGGAACGGTAAGCTGCAATTTTCGCTGCCTTCATTGCCAGAATTTTGAGATTGCATTTACGGATTTAACTTTTCCTTACCTGAGAGAACTTAAACCTGAAGATGTCCTCAAAATGACTGAAGATAGAGATGCTGATGGCGTTGCATGGACTTACAATGAACCCGGAATCTGGCATGAATTTGCTCTTGACTCAAGCAAAATTGTAAAAGAAAAGGGGTATTATGTTGTATATGTCACAAATGGCTATCCAACCAAGGAAGCGATTGACCAGCATGTACTGGATGCTGCCAATGTTGACATCAAGGCTTTTAACGAGAAGTTCTATACCAAGGTGTGCAAGGCAAGTCTTGAAAAAGTTCTTGAGACTACAGAATACCTCCACTCAAAGAAAATACACCTCGAAGTGACATACCTTGTTATTCCGGGAGAGAACGACTCGGATGATGAACTCAAGAGCTTTGCTGAGTGGGTGCATGGTATTGATAAGAGAATACCTGTCCATTTCTCCCGTTTCCACCCCGACTATAAAATGCTTGATAAACCCCCTACACCAATTGAGACTCTTGATAAGGCTGCCAGAATAACCCTTGAGACAGGAATTGAGTACGTATACATCGGAAATGTATGGGAGCATAAGCTGGAGAGTACCTACTGTCCGAATTGTGGACATCTTATTATCAAAAGAGATGGATTTAACCTGCGTAAAATTGATTTGGAGGGTAACAGGTGTCCGGAATGTGGTTATAAGCAGAATATTATTGTCTGAGCATCATTCAAAGTTTCTTAGAGCTTTGAATCAGAATACGTCTGCAGCTTGATAATTTTTTGTATGTGCTTAGTCAGGGAGAATACTTATAAACCTCACCTTTCCTCTGGGTAGAATTGCTCGTGCCTGAGCAATTAAAAATTTTATAAAATAAAATGTACTGCGCTTGCAGAACTGAAACACTCAGAGGTGATAAATTGAAGAAATATAAGATTGCTGTAATACCCGGTGACGGAATTGGTCCCGAGATAGTTGATGAAGGAAAAAAAGTAATTGATGCAGTAAGTGAGAAAGAAAATTTTGAAATTGAATGGGTGGAGTATCCGTTCGGCGCTGATCACTACATTGAAACTGGAGAGCTGCTCAACGAAGACAGTCTGAAAGAGATGGAAAAGATGAATGCCATTTATCTTGGGGCTCTTGGAGATCCAAGACTTGAGCCCGGAATTCTTGAGAAAGGAATTCTGCTTGCTTTAAGATTTTATTATGACCAGTATATCAATCTAAGGCCAGTAAAGCTGCTGGAAGGAGTTGATTGCCCTTTGAAGAATAAAAAACCGGAGGACATTGACTTTGTGGTTGTGAGGGAGAATACTGAGGATTTCTACGTTGGTATAGGAAACAGAGCTAAGGAAGGGAAACACAGGCAGGAGCTTGAAGTTATCAGGTCAATATACAGTGTGAAATTTGGGCTGGATGTTGAACTTGAAGGAGATGAAATTGCCTACCAGATCGGAGTTGTGAGCAGGAAAGGGGCTGAGAGAGCAATCAGATATGCTTTTGAACTGGCAAAGAGGAGAGGGGACAGCCGAGTTACCTCAGTAGATAAAGCGAATGTTCTCAGCCATGTATATAACTTCTGGAGGAGTATTGTAGAAGAGGTTAGCAAAGAATATCCGGGTATTGATTATGAGTTCAATTTCGTTGATGCTATCACCATGTGGTTTGTAAAGAATCCGGAGTGGTATCAGACGATTGTAACTCCAAATATGTTTGGTGACATAATCACTGACCTTGGAGCGATGATTCAGGGCGGTCTTGGGTTTGCTCCCGGTGGCAATATAAATCCTGATGGGGTCTCGATGTTTGAGCCAATTCACGGCTCTGCTCCGAAATACAAGGGAATGAACGTTGCAAACCCGATTGCGACAATCTGGGCTGGAGCAATGTTGGTGGATGAAATAGGTCAGGAGAAGGCTGCTAAGGACATTGTAAGTGCGATTGAAGAAGTTATAAAGGAAGGTAAAGTCAGGACAAAGGATTTAGGCGGGAACGCATCAACCTCAGATATGGGAGATGCAATTGCTAGGAAAGTTAAGGAAATTTAGACAGCTTTTTTATCTCTTAATTATTCTTTTTATGCTCGATTTCTCTGATGCTACACAACTATTTCTGACAAATCAAAATACTCCTGATAACTTCTCCGTATTAGATTATTATCCGGTAAAAACGTATTTATCCAAAGACATTCACCTGAAACTTGAAAGAGTATAGGAATTGAAATATCTCGCCCCGGTGAGGTAGTGGATATCCCTGATGTCTCCGGAACATCAAACCCGGGTTCGATTCCCGGCCGGGGCACTACCATCATCCTCAAACATTTTAAGTTAGTTGCAGGTTTTTGAAATTGGATACGTTCAGGAGCTGATTTGTTATAAGCTCAAAAAACGACAGAGATTTATATTCATGTTGCAGTGAAGGATTTGAGGCAGATATAATCCTAATTTGGAGTGATATACGCGGTGCTATATGAACGAGTTAGTGAAATTTCTTATAATTACAGTCAAATATTAATAATAAATGAGACGTTAACAATGGAAATGAAAGTGAAGAATTCAGAATAGGTGATTATAGGATTCGATATTGATGATAACATAGTGATATTAATAATTGGAAACAGAAGAGCATTTACAAATGATAAAACCGCCTAACAGAGCGTATGCGGCTGCGCGTATAGGCACTTTCCTAAATCCCGCTTCGCAGGACTTCAGATGCGAACGTTATCGGAAATCGCGCCATAGAGAGGTAAAATTATGGACAAGATAGAGTATAAGCCAATAGGAATCATTCATTCCCAATTTAAAGAGCCAAAAGGAACACCCATACAACCAACAGCCGCTAAAGGAGTTGATGGAAGAGTTGAGGTATTCCCAGAATATGCCGAGGGTTTGAAAGATCTTGAAGGTTTTTCTCATATCATTTTGATATATCACTTCCATTTGTCTAAAAAATCGTCATTAAAAGTAAAGCCATTTATGGATAATCAAATACGCGGAGTCTTCTCAACAAGAGCTCCAAGTAGACCGAATCCAATCGGCATTTCGGCAGTGAGACTAATTAAGATTGAAAGAAACGTATTATACATCCGAGATGTAGATATTGTAGATGGAACGCCCCTCTTGGATATTAAGCCCTATGTTCCTGAATTTGATGTAAGAGCGGTTGATAAAATAGGATGGCTTGAGAAAAATGTGAACAAATTATCCACATCAAAAGATGATGGAAGATTTCAAAATGACTGACACGACCGATAACATTCCTTAGGGCTTAGGCAAAATATAGTATTTGACATAACTTACTTAACCAAAATTCAAAAATTCCTTAACCCACTTCTCCGCAAAACTGATTCTCTGAGCTAGCTGGTAAAAACTACTGGAA
>MTMJ01000001.1 GCA_002010045.1 Archaeoglobus sp. JdFR-22
TTTNTAAAAGCACGTTTTGGGAGTTGTTAGATGAAAATATTGGATTGTTATCGTGGTTGTTTGGTATTATTCTGAAAGGTGATATTAGTAGACCCTATACTTTTAGATATCTCTTCAAGTAATCCAGCCTCAATCAAAAAATCCAGATACTCTTTAGCCACTTTAAAGTTTAAATTGGCATCATATACAATCTTTGTTTTATTTACCCCCTCTATAGAGGTTGTTAGTATATCTACAATTATATCAAATCTTGACCTCCTCATAAACTCACACCTGATTCCCGGGCATCAATTAGAGGTACGTGATAAACTATTCCGAAAGTAAGCTACCTCTCCGAAATTTCCCCCTTCCTTCAATCATCTGACCCATAACTTATAAAAAATTCTAAATTGATTAGATGATTGTAATAGTAAGTCGTGAATGGAGAATAAACTGAAGACATGGTCTGTACACTTCTATGATACAACATCTCATCATGTCAGATTACAATTATTTTGGGGTTTTTCACCATCTCTATATAGGTGAATTTTATAACAATAGTTGATAGAATGTCAGAAGCTGAGAAACCAAATGGGCATTTCTGGATTTTCAATGTAAGAAAATTGCTTGATTATCAGAAGATTGTAATTTACGATGAGGGTTTTATACTGGCATTACTTATTTTGATGCTTTACTTCCTTACAGTAAAATAACTTGCCTTAATCTGCCCCCTTAATCATCTCAATTGCCTTCCTTGCGCTTTTCAGGGCATTTACGGCGATATCATCTTCATTAATCTTTATTGCAGTCTGATAGGCTTCATTAAATTTATCTACCGCTTTTTCAAGTTCGCCCTGATTGACCAGTTCTTCCCCCCATGAATTCAACATCATTGAAGTCCTTCTCAGAACCTCTATCTCATTTTTTGCCGTTATCTCGATTGAAGAGTAAGCCTCGTATGCATTCTCAAATTCTCCAGCCCTGAAATATGCATCGCCCAGATTTATCAGAACTTCTTTTCTGTTGCCCACTCTTATCGCTTCAAGGAATCTTGAAGCTGCATTAATGTAATCTCTTTTAGCCATCAGATTTTTTCCCCATTCTTCAAGTATATGGGATTTTAACTCGTTAATTGAGTCAGAAGGTATTAGAAGGTTCAGAATTTTGACTGATTTTGGATAATCTCCTCTCTCAGATAACTCCGAGGCGATTAAAAGAAGCTTTTTTAAACAGTCTTTCAGTCCAAATTCATAGAATTCGGAAGTGAGGGCTGCGGCAGTCTCGTATTCTTTCTCATTTATTTTTCTTATAATCGCATCTCTCACGAGTAGATGAATTTTAAGTTTCAGGGCACTATCTTTTGTATCTTTAATTTCCTCAAGAGCTTTCATGAAAAGCTCATAACTGATTGATGCCTCATCACCTTTCAAGTATTCTTCAATTCTCTCTGCAATTTTCGCAACGATATAGATGGCTTTGGGTCTATCTTTCAGAAGAACGAGGTATTTTCCCGCATTTTCGGGGTCCTCAAATATTCTAATAATTGATGCAGACGTCACGTCATCCCTCATGAATATTCGAAGGAGCTTTATGTCCTCAGCCTCCAGAAAATTAGCAACCTCTCTGAGAAACTCCATGATACTGATGACAGCTTTATGATATATTACTTATGCCATTTTTACGAGAACCAGATACATAAGTTTTATAACCTTTAAATTAACTTCGGATATGGAGAATATTCTGAAAAAAGTTACAGATTATAAGTGGGAACTTCCAAAAAGTTACAGGTCTGGAATGAGAGTACCGGCTTATTTTTATGTGAGCAGAAAGCTGATGAAAATACTTGAAAAAGATGCTGTAGAGCAGGCAGCAAATGTAGCAACATTACCGGGAATTCAGAAAGCATCACTGGTAATGCCAGATGTTCACGTGGGCTATGGTTTCCCCATCGGTGGAGTTGCAGCGTTTGACATGGAGGAAGGGATTGTATCGCCCGGAGGTGTAGGCTTTGACATTAATTGCGGCGTCAGACTCTTAAAATCAAATTTAAAGGTTGATGATGTGAGAAATAGAATAAAGGAGCTGATAAATGGGCTTTTTGTAGGCGTCCCATCGGGTGTTGGAAGCGAGGGGAGGTTGAGAGCAACAGATAAAGAGCTTGATGAGATCTTTGTTAGCGGAGCAAACTGGGCAGTTGAGAACGGCTTTGGAAATGAGAAAGACCTCGAGCACTGTGAAGAGAATGGGGCTCTTGAAGGCGGCAGACCTGAAGTGGTGAGTAAGAAGGCAAGAAGCAGAGGAAAACCTCAGCTCGGAACTCTCGGCAGCGGAAACCATTTTCTGGAGGTGCAGTATGTTGATAAAATCTTTGATGAAGAAGCTGCCAGAATAATGGGACTCGAGGAAGGAATGGTTACTGTGATGATTCACTGTGGTAGCAGAGGCCTTGGACATCAGGTTTGCAGCGATTTCCTTGAAGTTCTCGATAGGGCAGTCAGGAAGTATGGCATCAGGTTACCCGACAGACAGCTTGCATGCGCTCCAATCAAGAGCAAAGAGGGTCAGGATTACTTTGCAGGAATGGCTGCAAGCGCTAACTATGCATGGGCGAACAGGCAGATCATCACTCACTGGGTTAGAGAAACCTTCAGAAAGACTTTCAATATGAGTGATGATGACCTGAACATGAGACTTATATATGATGTTGCTCATAATATTGCAAAATTTGAAGAACATAGAGTTGATGGAAAAATGAAAGTATGTGTTCACAGAAAAGGGGCAACAAGAGCGTTTGCTGGCAGGGATTTGCCTGCAGAATACAGAGATATAGGTCAACCAGTTCTCATTCCCGGGAGCATGGGTACACCAAGTTATGTTCTTAAAGGTACTGAGAAGGCAATGAATGAGACTTTTGGCTCTACCTGTCATGGTAGTGGCAGGGTAATGAGCAGGGCAGCTGCAAAAAGAAAGTTAAGGGGGGGNAAGATTGCCTCAACACTCGGACAAAAGGGAATTTATGTAAGGGCGACGCAGAATGCATTGCTGGCAGAAGAGGCCCCAGAAGCTTACAAACTCAGTGATGATGTCGTGGATGTTGTACATAACGCGGGAATTTCAAGTCTTGTTGCCAGATTGAGGCCGCTTGGTGTGGCGAAAGGATGAAAGTGTGTAAAAACATTCCATATATCAACACAGTATATAAAAATGTTCTTGGAGTAAACAAAAAAGAAGTAAACATTTTTTTTAAAAATATTGCAAATGCAGATTGTATTGTTCCAGTGGGAGAAGGCAGGTCACAATGTGCCCTCTATATTGGCCTGCGAAACATGAATAAAGATGTTAAAATGACAGAATCAATCGATTTCCCGGGAGAAAATATGGGTGAAGCCGCAGCAATTCTCGAGAAAAAATATGAGAGAATATCACTGCTCGTCAACTCTGGAAGTGGAGAAACCACAAATCCAAAAAGGGTCGTTGAAGAAATTAGGAAATACATTGATGAAACGGGAAGTGAAAGTTTTACAATAGATTCAATAGTATCAAATCCAAAATCAACCATAGGAAGAATAAGCAAAGAATATGGGAGTGTTATTGTTCTTGCGGGAAGAGAAAGGGCTCCGGAGACCACCGTCGAATACATGAAACATGGGATAATGAATGACATTTATGAACTGGGCAGTTTGATTCTTATTCAGAAATTAAAAGAGGCTATCAGTTCCGGAAAGAATGAAGACATTTTCAGTAAGATAAAGGAAGAAATGAAAGTAATTGCACAATTTGTTGATGAATTTGTTGACTCAGACATTTATATTAAAATAGTACAGAATATGGAGAAAAGAGGTCATGTGATTGTAGGCGGCACTGGAATAGCAAGAATAGTTTCTCTGATGAGTGTGATAAGATTACAGCATGTTAAAAGGGCAATTGGAGATGAGGCATACCTTACAGGACCTCTTGCACCGAGACCAAGGGCAGGAGACACAGTCCTGCTGATATCATGGAGCGGTGAGAATGAGACCCTCATAAAGTGGATGGAAGAGTCCAAAATGTTCGGAGCAGACACGTACTCAATCACAGGCAGAAAGTCAACTCTTTCAGACAATACGGAGAGTTTTGTCATTCCATCTTCTCCCTCAGAATTCTACATGCGGGCTGCTTTCGTTTTAAGTCCGGTTCCTTTAAGTCTTGTTGATAAACTTGCCTCCAGAGGCTTGAAATTGCCGGAGTATATTATGGGATGGTACCATACTGTGACCCAGTGAAAAAACAAGTACCTCAGTTTGTTGGTCCACTTACTGCAGCTGGTGCGATTCATATGAATAAGATGAGAATTAAATTCTGTTAATTTTTATTTTAAGAATGTATATTAGTGAGCTATTAAGCGAAGCGAGATACCTCGGTCTGATGTTCGACCTGTCTGCAGGTCGTCCGAAAGGTATATTTTAATGGTGGTTTCTCTGAACTACATGCTCTCCAGAATGATGATTTCAACGTTTCTGATATGCATCTCAGTTATTCTCTCCGCCTGCTCGGAAAATGCAGATGTGGGGCAGTTAGATGAGAATCTAACAGCGAATGAAAACATGACTGTTTATTTTTATTACAGTCCTGAATGCCATTTTTGCGAGATAGTCAAACCATATATTGAATCTCTGAGTTCTGAGGGCATCAGTTTCGATTACTGTAATGTAAAGGATTTAACAAATTGCTCACAGATAAGTGTGAAGTTAATGAAAGAGCATGGTATCAGCGGAATTCCCGCAGTTATAGCAGTAAATGCCAGCGTGCAGGAAGCTATGGTTGGATGGAAAAAAGTCTGTGAACTCGGTTATTTTCTTGAAAGTTCGGGAGTCACAATCCCAGTGATGACGTGCAATAACAGAACATACACAGTTCAGGAATGTATTGACTGCCACAGGTTGAGAGAACTCAATCCACCTTCTGAGTTCGACTGTGCTTTATGCCCGGAAGTCTGATTGGCTGAGAGCTACCTGCTCTCTTTATACTCTTTATACCTCCTCTGAGCCTCTTCAACTTTATCTTTCATACCAAGTTTCTCGTATGCCTCTGCCACGTGTTTCCACCACGATGGGTCGCTCTCGGCTTCTTTCTCGCAATAACCTGCATACCTCACCATTGCCTCTCTTGCCTCTTCTTTCTCATCAAGCTTCTCATGAATGTTTGCAACGTCTTCCCAGAAAACCCCTTCTTCTTCAGCCTCCTTGAGATAGTAATCAAGGGCTTTTCTCCATGATTTCTCTGCTCTTTCTCTGTTTCCCACTTCTTCCCACAACTTTGCCGTATCCTCCCAGTACCATGCCTCTTCTTCTGCATAATTCTCGAGGCATTCAGCTGCTTTATCCTTCTTCCCAGCTTTCTTCCAGAACTCACTTGCCTCCTTCCAGTAATAAGATTCCTTCTTCCCCTCAGCTATTTTCTGGTAAAGTTCTGCAGCCTTATCGAATTTTTCTGCTTTTTCGTAATTCCACGCAGCAGATTCCGGCATTCCTGCTTGAACATAAGCTTCTGCTGCATTTATGTAGTCCCCCTTCTTCTCATATTTTCTTGCTGCACTTCTGTAATTTCCAGATTTCCTGAGAGATTCAGGACTTCTCATCCTCTCAATAAGCCCCATATCCGGTTCGCTTAACCACCATATACCTCCAGCAGTAAAGATAATGTATGCAGCAGTTATGTAACCGACATGCAATGGGGAAGTCCAGATATAACACTGATATGCGGCATAGCCAGATGAAAGAAGCCCGACTGCAGAAAGAATAGCATACTTCGAACCGGCATAAATCAGAACAGCTGTGAAGATGAGAAACAGTATTGCAAGTCCCATATAGCCAAGACCTAAGACAAGCCTGAATAAAGAAGCTATTCCAAAGTAATATACTATCGCTCCAGCAATTACTATAACTATAGCTACGAATGCCAAAATCATACCTGTCAGTTTGTCCATTTTAACACCCCGCTGATATTATACATAAAATAACATAACTTTAAATAAATTTTTCTCTAAGCGGGTTTTACTTCCACTGAATACTTTGTTCCTTCAATTTCAACTTCAAATTCACCCTCAACAGCTTTACCCGGAAAAGGCTCCTCTTCAAGTTCACCTTTCAGGAATTTAATTCCTGTTTGAGGGAAAAGAGTATATATCAATACACTTTCGTCATCAGAGGACAGATTCTCAATCTCAAGTTCTCTTTTTCTCTTCTCGAATTCAGGTTCAAGCGTATCAGCTGGTCGAACATCAACTGGTTTCTCATCTCCAAGTATTTTTTTGATTATCTCATCTTTAATTGGGGCAGGCGTCCTGCCATACATTCCCTTGACAAGGTCTTTCGTCTCTTTTGTTACAACCTTGTATCTTTCTCCCATCAATACGTTTATCACTGCCTGAACACCAACTATCTGGCTTGTTGGTGTAACGAGTGGAACATATCCGAGTTCTTCTCTCACCTTTGGCACTTCTCTCAACACATCATTTAGCTTGTCAATTGCATTCTGCTCTTTTAGCTGAGAAATCATATTGGAGAACATTCCTCCGGGAATCTGGTATACAAGGACGTTTGTATCAGGTATGGTTGAAATGGGGTCAAGGTATCCCTGATATTTTTCTCTCAATTCTAAGAAATACCCTCTTATCTCAATTAAAACCTCAAGATTTACTCCAGTGTCATAACCAAGTTCATTGAGAGCGTAAACCATACTTTCAGTGGTTGGGTGTGAAGTTCCCATACTTAAGGGAGACATGCACGTATCAATCATCTCTGCNCCCGCCTCTACTCCTTTTAAAAGTGCCATTGATGCCATACCACTGGTATAATGGGAGTGAACGTTTATCGGTAGATTTACCTCTTTTTTAAGGGCTTTTACAAGCTCATATGTTGCTTTAGGTGATAACAAACCTGCCATATCCTTTACACAGATTGAGTCAACTTCCAGTTCGGCAAGTTCACGAGCCATATCAACAAATTTCTCTGTTGTGTGGACAGGAGAAATAGTATAGCAGATTGTTCCCTGAACATGTGCATCAAGTTTCTTTGCAGTCTTTATAGCTGTAACAAGATTCCTGACGTCATTAAGTGCATCGAAGATCCTGAATATATCCAGACCATTCTCTACCGTTTTCTGGACAAATTTCTCAACAACGTCATCAGGATAATGTTTGTAACCGACAAGATTTTGCCCCCTCAGGAGCATGGAGAGCTGGGTGTTTTTTACTCTTTTTCGCACCTCTTTAAGTCTCTCCCATGGATTCTCGTTCAGAAATCGATGTGCGGAGTCGAACGTTGCGCCCCCCCAGACCTCAAAACAGTAAATACCTGCCTCATCAAAAGCCTCGAGTATCGGAAGAATGTCCCTTGTCCTCATCCTTGTTGCAAGAAGCGACTGATGTCCATCTCGAAGTGTCAGGTCAACAATCTTAACACCCATCTCAGATACCTCCCGTTGAATATTTCTTTTTGTCAATGAGGTGGGGTTTATTTACTTTGTTGTTTGTCATAATTCTCTTGAAAGTCTCACCATCTCAAGAATCTTCCTGCCTTCAAATTCAGGATTTTCAGCTGAAGCTATTCCGGAGATTATTGCTACTCCAGACACACCAGACATTATCACTTCCATAACGTTCCTCGAATTTATTGAGCCTATGCCGACGACAGGAATTGAGACAGCATCGACTATTCTCTTCAAACCCTCGATGCCAATTGCATTTCCCGCATCCTTCTTTGTTTTTGTGAAGAAAACAGGCCCGGCGCCAAGGTAGTCTGCATGTTCTTCTGCTTTAACTGCCTCTTCAACACTGCTCACAGAGGTGCCGATAATTCCATCAAAAATTCTTCGAATTTCCTCCGCTGGCAGGTCATCCTGTCCTGCATGAACTCCATCCGCATCGCTCAACAGGGCAATATCAACCCTGTCGTTCACAATGAATGTTGCATCAAAATTATCGCAGAGCTCACGTAAATTTTTTGCCGTCCTCAGCATCTCTCTCGCACTCATTCTTTTCTCTCTAAACTGTATTGTCTTTATTCCCGCTTTGAGTGCCATCAATGCTATTTCCTCGTGGGAGTATCCAAATTCATTACTCGTTATAAAGTAAACGCTCAGGTCCATATCTTTCATATTCATTCCAAAAAAAAAAGTTAACGCAATGCATTAAATTAAAAAACAGATTGAAATTCTGACTTCTGTGAGTTTGAAAAAATTGCTTGAAGAAAAGCTCACCGCAGAAGAACTAACAAAATTGAGGAGAAGTTTTGAAATTATTGGAGATATCGTTATTGTAGATATTCCCGATGAGATACTACATGCTAAGGGCGATATAATCGAAGCAATTTTGAGAAAACATAAGCATGTTAAAACAATTTTGAAGAAGAAAGGGGAAGTAAGCGGAGATTTCAGAATTGCCAATTACGAAATTATCTACGGCAATGAAACTGAAACCATTGTTAAGGAGCATGGTTGCAGGTTTATTGTTGACCCGACAAAAGTCTATTACTCGGTAAAACTGGCGGGAGAAAGAGAGAGGTTAGCAAGACTTGTAACTGAGGGTGAGGAAGTCCTCGTGATGTTTTCTGGAGTGGGACCCTATCCAATAGTCATTGCGAGGCTGTCAAAGCCCTATGAAGTTATCGGTATTGAATTAAATCCAATTGCTGTGGAATACTTTAAAAAAAATATCAGATTGAATAAAGTGGAGGACAAAGTGAGCGTGGTTGAGGGAGATGTCAGAGATGTCCTGCCTGAGATAGAAAAGGAATTTGATAGAATCCTGATGCCCGCACCCAATACTGCTGAAAGTTTTGTTGAGCTATTGCCGGGTAAGATTAAGAGAGGCGGCTACATACATTACTATACCTTTGCCGGCGAGGAAGAGGAAGAATCCGGGGCTTTAAAGAAAAGAACTATCAGATTATTTAAAAAGAATGGAATTGATATTAAAGTGGTCAATATCAGGAGATGTGGTCATTTTGCACCGTATGTTCACAGATATGTGATTGACCTGAGGGTTATTTAACCGCTCGGGTATGTGTTTATTCGGTTCTTTTTAATTCAGTTTCCTGTACGGGATGCAAATTGGTTAGCTTTAAATAATGTCATGGAGCGGAGATGTTATGAGAGAACTTTATGAAGAAGTCAGGAAATTAATAAAAAATGGAACACCACTGGAGGCATTATCTCTGCTGAAAAGGGAATCTCCGAAAGAAGTAAAAGCAGTTATTGAGGATATTTTTAATAATCCGGCAGCAATTAATGACCTTGAAGAACAATGGAGAGATATTTTATCGCTTGTTTATTATTCATATTTCTCATACATATCTTCAGGGCTGAAAGACCCGCAGAGTGTTACAGAATGCGTGGTCTCATCACTCAATGCAACGAATTTTGCGAAAAGATTGAAATTCCCAGAGTTACAGTTCACTTTTCTCATAAATGCTGGAAATGCTTTAAATCAAATGGCAATGAATGACAGGGCAATAAAATGCTTTCAGGATGCCGAGGAAATCATCAGAAAGCTTGGAAACGGGTATGATGTGGAGCTTGCCGCTGTTCTGAATAACATCGGGGCTGTTTACATTGAGTCCAGAAAGATTGATGAGGCGGAAGAATACCTCGTTAAGGCGCTTGAAATTCGAAGAAAACTGGCAGATGAGGATGAAGGCCGTCTTCCTGAACTGGCAGAAACTTTGAGTAATGCCGGAGCTTTATTTGGAGATAAGAGAAATTATGAACTTTCGTTAAAGTACTATGAAGAATCCATATCTATTTTCAGGAGGCTTTCAGAAAGCAGTCTTTTTCATAAGGCAAACCTTGCCGCTGCACTCAATAACTTCAGTATTGTTTTAAAAAGACAATCCAGATTTGAGGATGCTGAAAAATGTATAGTTGAGGCACTTGAGATCTTCAGAGAACTTAAAGAAATAAACGAGGGCTTTATTGCAATGTATGCAAGAACTCTTGACGAACTCGGAAAGATTTATAATGAACTGGGGAAGCATGAAGAAGCAGATAAATGTTTCAAAGAGGTTAAAGAAATTGAGATTAGATTAACAAGAGAGAAGAAGATTCCAAAACCAACCTGATTTTTCAAAAATAAGGGCAGTTAAATTTATAACTATTAAACATAAAAAGTTATAAAATGGCAAAAACCGGGTTGGAGAAAAAGATTATAAAAATCGTTGTATTGCTCCTGCTAATAATAGTAGTTGGAACATTGTCATATCACCTCATTGAAGGTTGGTCACTGTTCGATTCTCTATATATGACTGTGATAACGATTACTACCACCGGTTACAGTGAGATAGCTGAGATGAGTGTTTATGGCAGGATTCTGTCAATGATTCTGATGTTTGTCGGTGTCGGTGTATTTTTCTACTCCATAAATTTGTTAATTCCCGTTTTAATTGAAAGAGGTCAGGAGAGGTGGAAGAAAGTGCTGGAAAATATTAAGGATCACTATATTGTTTGTGGTCTTGGAATTATGGGAAGAGAGATAGTGGAAGAATTGCCACCAGAAAGAGTTGTTGTTATTGATACGAATATTGAAAAAGTTAATCTCGCGAGGGAGAAGGGCTTACTTGCAATACAGGGGGATGCTACCGAGGAGGAGGTTCTTGAGATGGCGAATGTGAGGACTGCAAAAGCGCTGATTACATGCATGCCCTCAGATTCTGCCAATGCATTTGCTGTCATGGTTGCAAAAGACCTGAATCCAGAGATATATACCATCGCAATTTTGAGGACGCCCGCAGGTAGCAAAAAGATACGCAGAGCAGGAGTTGATTTGCTCCTATCACCCTATTCTGATGCAGCAAAGAAGGTGTTTATGACTTTGAGGAGTCCTGCGACAGTAGAATTGATAGAGATTATTTCAAGGAAGGGTGGGGCGTTAATGCTGCAAAAAATTAATCTCAAATCTGATAAAATAATGGGTAAATCTCTGAAGGACATGGATATAAGGAGAAGATCTGGATGTACAGTTGTTGCCATTGAAAGAAACAGTGAAATAGTAATTCCTGACCCGGATACAATGTTGAACAAGGGCGATGTACTGTATGTGATGGGTAATAACGAGCAGCTTGAGAAACTGGTCAGTCTCGTTTCATGACTGTATAACTGCTATGATATAAATCAAAAAATCAAAAAATCAAAAAAAGAAAAATATAGTGTTACCAGACTTGTACTTGTCCATCCAGTATCGGCTGGTTGCTTATTGTATCGAGGACTTTAACTTTCAGAATATCTCCTGAAGTAATATTAAAGCCGTTCGGTGCCTGTCCATCTGTGATTATAATTACGTCGCCCGGATCAAATCTTCCATCACTGAATGTTGAACTTGAATTCAACCAGTCACCATCAAAGCTTGTAGCAGAAGAATCGTATGTAAGTGTGTCAACGGCTGTGTCATTCCTGTAGAACACAAGAATCTTCATGTTACTGCATGTAAGAGCGTCACCACCTTGGTGAGATACCGTTAGAATATTCTCAGCAGTAGACATTGTTAAGCTATCAGTCGAGTCACTCAACGCCAGCTGTGCCTGTGGTGCACTCTTCGGTGCTTTCGCACCCAGTCCAAAAACAAAGCTCGCTATTACTGCTGCAAGAATCACTGTAATTGCCACCATCAGTATAACACCAATCACTGGCGATACTGCTTTTTCATTCCTCGTAATTCCTTTCCTTATCATACTACACCTCCTCTCATGATGAATTTTCTACTCCTCATTATTGTAATCACTATATCCTAATGGTATTTAAGCCTTCTGGTATTTATGGTAATGAATGATTTTGATAATATCTTCAGAAACTCAGAGAAAATTATGCAGCTAACAAATCGATTATTTCAGACAATAACTACTCTGTTCAGAGTATCTGGAAATCTTAACATTTTTATATTTTAACATTACAATTGGTTTTGTGTATGGCTCTTATGATTTTCCAGTCAAAATAGAATTGAACGAAATTTTGATTTCAGTGGAGAAGGAAAATGGTAATTTGATTTACAGGAGAAAGTTCGGGGATGATGAGGTCGAGAAAATATTGCTTGCTGAAGATGCAAAATTAATTGTCAATCCTGTTGAACCCGTCAACAAACCTGTAGAGGTTACCTCATTTCTTCAAATCGAATTCAGCAGAAGTGTAGTTGTTGAACCAAAATCAACCAGACATATTTATCTGAAATTTCCTGTGGAGATTGGAGTTATCGTCTCCTCTCCTGCCGACATTGAAGTTCTTGACATTTTCGCCCCTGTTAAACCTAAATATACTCTCTATGGTGACCCGAGGAATGGGATTATATGCAAATACTGGAAGAGCAATATTTTCTCAAGCATTCCGGGAATTGATCCGTTGAAAGAAGGTGTAATGGAACTCACAATCAAAAATAAAGTGAATGAATGGGTTACTATAACCAGAGCAGTTTTCAACGGAGTCGAGATGAAAATTTACTACAGCGAAGACTTTGTCTCAATGAAGGCATTGATGGATGTGAGCAGTAAAACAGTGGCAGAAACAGATTTTATTGACGCACCACTGAAAGCAGGGATGAAGAAGTCAATTGAGATTTATACTGCAAGAAAAATCCCGATAGTCGGTAAAAAACTTGAGATGGAGTGGGGATTATGATTCCTGACATAATAGTCTATGGTGATGTTACGTTGATTGATTTGCTGATTGTAGTTCTGACGATTGTTGTTGCCGTCATTATAGCAAAAATTGTGACCCTGAATCTCAGAAAGACTCTAAGTGATAAGGTCAGAAAGGATGAGCTCGAGATTATTGTCAGAATAGCATATGCAGTAATTATTGGAATAGCAATCATATCAGTTCTCCCCATCCTCGGGATGAATCTCTCGGGTTTGCTCGTTGCCGGAGGTATTGCTGGTATTGTCATTGGTTTTGCAAGTCAGAGCGTGGTCTCCAACCTGATTTCGGGTTTATTCCTGATGACTGAAAGGCCAATCAAGATTGGAGATGCTGTAAAAGTTGGAGATATTACCGGGGTAGTCGAAGATATTCATGTGATGTCAACAATAGTCCGGACTTTCGATGGAGTTTATGTCAGAATGCCTAATGAGTCGGTGTTTACCTCCAGTATATTGAACTACCTGGCTAACGTTGCAAGAAGGTTCGAATACGTTGTGGGAATCAGGTACAGCGATGACGCTGAGAAGGCAATTAGAATTATTAAAGAAATAATCGATGAACATCCTCTGACACTTGTAAATCCAGAAGCTCAGATATTTGTGGACAATCTTGGTGACAATTCAGTCAATATCATTGTAAGAATATGGGCACCCTCGACTCACTGGTACCCGGTAAAGATGGAATTGCTCTGGAAGATTAAGAAAACTCTGGAAGAAAATGGAATAGAAATCCCATTCCCGCAACGTACACTCTGGTTTGGGAAAGAAGAGAAGAAGGTGGAAGAAGTTAAAGAGCTGGCAGAAGTTGAAATACCTGAAATTGAGGACCAGGACTGACTTCTATCAGAATATCATCTTCAGAGTTACTATCTCAAAAGGCTTAAGCGTAACCTTGATGACATTGCCATCTGTGTCCAATCTTTCCTCTTCCTCCTCCATCAAATTTGTTTTCAACACACTTGAAGGTTCTTTAAAAAGCGAGATTGTGGCTTCTGTTTCAACTCCTGATGCCTCGTAAAACCTTAGAATAAACCCATCACTGCTTTCTGAAGGTTTTAATGCAGTCATAATGACATTGTCAGGTTCAATTCTCACAAATGATCTCTTTCTACGGAATTTTCTGTTGGCAGGTAATTGCAACGCTACAAGATTATAGTTAAACTCATATCCGGTTTTATAAGATTTGGCAGCTTTCCAGTCGCCTTTATGTGGATACAACGAATATCTGAAAGTATATGTCTTTGTCTCTCTCGCATCCGGAACAGGAATAATGGGTCCGGCTTTACCGTCTGATGAGAGAACACCTACACCCCGCAGAAGAGTTATGTAAACGTTACCATCCCTTACCTCGTTCTCCGGATTCCCTGTATTGATAATCGTGAGGCCACGGCTACCATCACTGTAATCAATCCATCTGAGAGAGGGAAAAACTCCGGCAGGTTTATCCATCCATCCTTCTGGATTGAAGTAGTAGTAATTGGTCGGTCTACCCACAGCTCCAAACTGGCTGTCGCAGTAGTATTGCGGGACTTTAATATCTGTGGAGAATCTTACCCTGAGTCTCAACCTCGGATGATTGTTTCTCACCGTTGTTACGAAATCGATTCTCGGCAGGTCTCTGTAAACAATAATTTTCTTTGAGACTCTGAGATAATTGTGCCTCCATACTTTTGCTTTGAGAACTTTTGTAAGTCTGTATGGCCATCTCAGGCAGTAGTAATCCGTGTCAATTTTTATAACACGTCTCAGCGGTGATTTCTCAATTCTGAAATTCTTCATTCTGAATGAACCGAATTCGAAACCTTCTCCACCTTCTGTTTTGATTGGTATCCCTATACTCTCTTTGTGATAATAAAGGTCGCCACTCTCTTCCTCCATCACGAGCTCATTTGCCCTGCATATTTTTTTGTCGTCCAGAAAGATGTCAACCAGACCACTTTCAGGTTCGAAACTCAGCATCAATTTGCTGGTGATTATTTTATTTCCCTTTACCTTGATGAAATTCTCGCCCCTTATTCTCCGCCTCCCCCTCGTTATTTTATATATTTTATATCCCATCGCAGGAACGTTCGCAATGAAACCAATTCTCGCATATCTGAGGGATTCGTCCTCATACCTCGTGAACCTGATTACCTCAACGTCAATCTCTTCTTCACCACATATGAGCCCACCAATTTTCCCAATAGCTCCTTCATTAAAGTTTAAATCTACTTCAACCCAGTTTGAAACATCCCAGGAAAGCGGATTGAATACAGCGATATCACCGTAATCATCTTCATTCGAGTCTTCGTCCACAAGCGTTGTCAAAATTTTTGGATGCAGGTAGGAAAGTTTTGTCCTCAGAAATCCAATGTATTCTTTAACATCATCGTATGCGCTGTCCATTCCCGTTCCCGGCACGACATCGTGAAATCCGAGGAAAAGAACCTTGTCCCACATATCTTTCAATTCAGAGATATACTGAGATGTATGGTATGCCGGATTCAGAATTTTCAGGGCTGTTAAAAACCTTTCAAAGCTCAGAAGCCAGTTCTCATATTTTCGAAGATTCTTCTTAATCCATATTCTACTCGAGCAGCAATCCGGAAATATGTATGAGTATTTGCTGGAATACATCTCCCCACTTCGAACAGGTAAATCTGCTGTTTTTTTCTCCAGTGCTTCAAAGAATTCTGAGGGTGTGGCTATCTTCATCCTGCTTCTGTTGATGGTGTTCCATTGATTCACAAGATTTATTATTTCAGGCAGTGGAGCCATTGAACCGCTTCCAGAGGGCATCAGAATATGATTTGTTAATGCAAGTTTCCTGAGCTTCCTGTAATTCTCTTCGAGCTTCGTCAGATCCAGACCTGCTCTGTAACCGAGGGGCATCCA
>MTMJ01000047.1 GCA_002010045.1 Archaeoglobus sp. JdFR-22
TCAATGTCCTTTTGATTGGGATGGTTGTAGCTGTTGGTATAAGAGAAAAGAGAGTCTTGCAGAGGTTGGCTGAGATGTGAGTTGGCAAGTACCTTAATAAACTATCGAATCTTAACAATGTTATAATGAAACCACCATGTATGGTTGTTGTGAGATATATTCTCCCCGCAATAAGGGCTAAACTCGTAAAGGAATTAACTGAGAGCTATAATTTCAGAAGCAAAGATGCAGCAGATGCTCTTGGTTTAACACAGGCTGCAGTATCCCAGTATCTTAGCAGTAAAAGAGGCAGACAGGGTTTAGAATTAATTGAGAGCTCAGATGAGGCTGAAGAGGTTATTAAAGAGATTCTTGAAAAAATAGTCGCTGGAAGGTTCCACGTAGATGAGGAAATCGAATACATGTGCAAACTCTGTGAGATTTTAAAAGAAGAAATAATTGAAGTCAGTACTTAGGGCTATAAACACTCAATTTAACATCCAGCATACACCAGATTCAGTAAACAAAAAAATCCACAACGATATGCAGAACTCCGGGAGAGTAATGCTTAACCTTTCTGATATCTTTAATATCCACTTCTCTTCCCTCAGCCTCAACAGCTCTTTTTATTCTTTCAACGGGTCTGTTTAAAACAGCCTCAGGTGTAGATTCATGGTAATGAATTGCTCCCCCCTCTTTCAGAGCTCTTATGGCGACAGGCAGAAACTCATGACAGGAGATATGGCCCATGACAACCCGATCAGCAATCCCTTCAGGTGTCACATACATTGAATCTCCTAAAATTGGAATGATTGTTCTTACAGCATTCAATCTCATATTCTCAATCAGAAAATGGTAAGAATCTGGATTCAACTCGATAGAGTAGATTTTTTTTGGAGAAGAATGAACTGCCATTGGAATGGAAAAGTAACCTATACCGGCAAACATATCCACAACCACCTCACCATCATTAACAATCCTGCCCATTCTCATCCTCTCTGCAAGATTGCCGGGGCTGAACATTACCTTCGTTACATCGAGTTTGAAGAAACAACCATTTTCTCTGTGAATAGTCTCACTACCTTCACCAGCAATAAGCTCGATTTCAGGTTTCCTTAACATTCCTTTTTTACCCCTGTCAAGCCAGACTGATTTACATCTCGAATGCATGTTGAGCAGAACTTCTCCTACATGTTCTTTGTATTTTTCAAGTTCTTCTGGAATTTTGATGAGTATGATATCTCCAATCAGCTTGTATCTTTTCGGTATGGAATCGTGAAGTCCTTCAGGAACATCTTTCTTTAAAATCTCAAATAAATCATATTTTTTTGCAAAAAGTGGTTTTTCCTGTTCTATTACATCATAATCTGAAAAATAGTCTTCAAATTCTGAAAAATAGTCTTCAAATCCATTATAAACTGGTATTTCAATATAATCGCCCCTCTGAACTATCAATCTCCCTTTGTCCTTTGCTTTTATTTTTTCAACGAATTTTCTTACTTCCTCTGCATACTCCTTCGGGACTCTTACAGCTTTCAATCGAATAACCTCTCTGGAAATGCGTAGTATTTATTCCTGTGTTCCACAATGACTGCTGAATCCCCTGCCTTCAGATTCCAGCTGTTCTCAACCATTATCACTTCATTGGAATCTGGATGGAGAATTTCAGCAACATAGGAATCTGAATTTAAAACAAAAGCCTTCCTGAGGTCTTTTTTTTCTGCAATGAGAACAGGCTGATGTAAAGTTATGGATTTACCATTTAGAGTTATTCCTTTTCCAATTTTCTGGTTTGTTACAATTGCAAGAATATCTTTATCCCTGACGAAATCACCTTTTTTAAAAGCGGGCAATCTGACAAGGTACGTGAATCTGTAAATATCTCTTCCATCAGCTCTTCCTGAGATTTTCTTGCTTTCCTTGATTTTGCCACCAAATTCATGAATTATTTTTCTTGAGACTTTCTTCCCGATCTCTTTGCTACCGAGATAGTAATCTATGCCCTCTTTTCTTTCGACGACCTTGCTGATGAAAGCTCTGGGATTTTCAACCTCTGAGTAAATTTCTTCCTCAATCAGTCTTCGTGCGCCTTCGATTTCATCTTTCGTCAGCTTTCTGTTCTCAGCCCGTAACTGGATAATTGATTCATAATATCCGCCCGACTCTCTTCTGCATTTCCAGCATAATTCCTTATTCAGGTTTAAATTTATGGTCAAGGGCAATTCAACCTGCAAACCCCTGAAGTTTCCTCTGAAAAGAAGCCTGTATTCTCTATTCTCTTCCAGGTCAAGACTATTAAGGATGAACCCGGGATGAATGTGAGTATGTTTCTTCACCTCCTTCTGGAGGGCTTCATAAAAGTTGATATCCCTCCATCTGCCCACCATCTTGAAGTGCCCACATCTGGGGCACTGAATGAGATAGATATCGTCAACTAAAACAATTTCGTTTCTCTGAATATAGCATTCAGGACAAAGCCTCTCCTCACTTTCTCTTCCGCAGAGGACACATTTCATTAAAATGCGTTTGATGACAGTATATATAAGTGTAAAGTATGTTCAGAAAAAAGAACAGAAGAGATAATCCTTTATTACATGCAAAAAAATTTGCGTAATGGATTCTGTAGAAGGATGGAAAAGACTTGAATTCCTCGATTTTCTGAGGGGGGTTGCAGTTATACTCATGCTTGTGTTTCACGTTTATTTTGATTTGAGATACTTTGGCAAGATAACATTGAATTCTCCATTCTGGTACTTCTTTCCGAGGTTCATAGGTGGAATGTTTATTTTCATCTCCGGAATCTCACTAACTTTTGCAAGGAAAAAGTACGGAAAGATGCTGATTAAAGTAACAGTCAAAAGAGCGTTAAGCTATCTATCTCTGGCGCTCCTGATAACACTTTTGACCTTTCCGACTAACTGCTACGTTAGATTTGGAATCCTGCATTTTTTTGCGGTTGCTGTCGTTCTTGGTAGTTTCTTTACTGGATACATGACTCGCTCTTTCATAACTGGAGTGTTACTGATTCTGGCAGGAATGATTATATCCGGATTCTCCATTAATGGTGAGTATCTTCTATGGCTGGGGGTGATGCCCTATAATTTCTGCACACTTGACTACTATCCTCTGCTGCCATGGTTCGGATTAATGCTTCTGGGTATAGCAGTCGGAAATAAATCTGAATTGAACCTGAAGATTCCTGATTATCTGAATCCGGTGGTCTATCTCGGCAGAAAGTCACTCCTGATTTACATGATTCAGCATCCACTGATACTTCTGATGATGCAGGTATATTATGGAGACATAATCGAGGAGATATTGAGAATAACGGGAATTCAGCCTTAATATGTGACTGTAAAATTCGCTAAGGAATGTGCATTGTCTCAGAACTCTCGAATATTGTGACAGCATCTGGAAATATCAGGAAAAGCAACGCTGCAATTGCAAGTAAGAGTATGAAAATTTTGAGGAGATGCCTTAGCATGATATATGATTTACAAAAAGTATTTATGAAATCTTCGTATCGCCTGATTATGCTCACAGTTGCTCACACGCCTGATGCTGACGATGCATTTATGTTCTACGCAATGACCTCCGGAAAGCTTCCCATTGAAGTCAGGCATGTGATTGAGGATATCGAAAGCCTGAACAAAAAAGCATTTAACGCGGAGCTTGATGTAACCGCTTTATCGGCTCATGCTTATGCCCTGCTTCATGACAGATACAGAATTCTATCGGCTGGAGCGAGTGTAGGGGATGGATATGGGCCAGTTGTTGTTGCAAAAGAAGAGATTGAGGTGAGTGATATAAAAATTGCCGTTCCCGGGAGATACACCACGGCAAATCTATTACTTAAGCTTGCTGCCAGTGATTTAGAATTTAATTTTGAATCTGTGGAGATAAGGTTTGACAGTATTATTGAGGCTGTAAAAAATGGTGCAGTTAATGCGGGACTTCTAATACACGAGGGTCAGGTCACATATACTCAGCAGAACCTGACATGCATTCTCGATTTATGGGACTGGTGGAGCAATAAAACTGGTTTGCCTCTACCCCTTGGAATCAATGTGATAAAGAGAACCATCCCTGAGGCAACCCAGAAGGAGTTTCTTGAAAAAATGAGAGAGTCTATAAAATATGCACTTGAAAATCAGGATGAAGCCATTGATTATGCAATGAAGTATTCAAGAGGGCATGATAAAGCTCTCGTTAAGAAATTTGCGCTAATGTATGTCAATGAATACACGTATGAGATGGATTCCAGAGTTGTAAATGCATTGAACGAGCTTTATAATCTGGCGGAATCATGCGGGTTACTGAGAAAACCTGTTTTGGATATTTTATTTTAAATTTTCATCTCACGAATTTGAGGTTTACAGCTGGAAAATAAATATATATTGCTCACCGTAATGGAAGGCATGGAAGAGGAATATCTTGATATCACATTCCTTCCTGAAAACGGGTTCGAAAGAAAGAAATGTCCCAGATGCGGGAAGTACTACTGGACAGCTAACAATCATGAAATCTGTCATGACCCCCCATGTGGAAGCTATACGTTCATCGGCAATCCTGTCTTCAAAAAACAGTTTGATTTAAATGAAATGCGTGAAACCTACCTTTCCTTTTTTGAAAAAAGAGATCATGAGAGGGTTGAGCGATATCCTGTTGTTGCGAGGTGGAGGGATGACATCTACCTTACAATAGCTTCAATAGCTGATTTTCAACCATTCATCACATCTGGAGTTGTTCCTCCACCGGCAAATCCCCTGACCATTTCACAACCATGTATCAGAATGGATGACCTTGATTCAGTTGGAAGGACTGGAAGACATCTAACTTTATTTGAGATGATGGCACATCATGCTTTTAACTCTCCAGAGAAAGAAATCTACTGGAAGAATAAGACCGTTGAACTTTGTACTCAATTGCTTGATGAGCTGGGAGTTCCAAAGGAGGATGTAATCTACAAAGAGGAACCTTGGGCGGGAGGTGGCAACGCCGGTCCCTGCCTTGAAGCGATAGTTGGGGGTCTGGAGTTAGCCACATTAGTTTTCATGAACATGGAAGAGCATCCTGACGGTGATATCATCATCAAAGGTGAACGATATAGAAAAATGGCTAATTACATTGTTGACACTGGCTACGGACTTGAAAGATTTGTCTGGGCGAGCCAGGGAACACCAACAGTATACGATTCAATTTTTCCTGAAGTCATCGATGAAATAATTTCAAACAGCAATATCGCTTTTGATGTTAATGATGAAAAAGTCAGAAAAATTATTGGCGAAAGCTCGAAAATTGCTGGTGTTATGGGTGAATTAAGGGGAAAAGCTCTCTATGATTTGAGAAAAAACGTTGCAGATAAGCTGAATCTGGAAGCTGATGAGCTGGAGAGCGTTGTTAAACCTCTCGAGAAAATATATGCTCTTGCAGACCACACGAGAACTGTACTTTTCATGCTCGGGGATGGCCTCATTCCTTCAAATGCTGGTGCGGGTTATCTCGCAAGACTGATGATAAGAAGAGGATTGAGACTGGCTGAAGAGCTTGAATTAAGCCTGAAACTGTATGATTTAATAGATATTCACAGAAAAATTATACAGATGGAGTTCATGGTTCCATCTACGACCATTCAGGAAATACTAAACCTTGAGGAGAAAAGATACAGAACCACCATAATAAAAGGAACAGGAATGATTCAGAGGACTATTGCAAAGAAACATAAAATCGAAAAAGATGATTTTATTGAGTTTTACGATTCTCATGGAATTCCAGCTGAAATAGCTTTGAATATTGCCCGGGAGAAGAATGTAGAAGTTGAATTTCCCGAGGATTTCTATTCTGAACTTGCAACAAGGCATGTAAAGGTAGAGAAAAAGAAAGCAAAAAAACATCTGACAGGAAAATACCCGGAAACTGATAAACTGTACTACGATTCAGGAATTCTTGAATTTGAAGCCAATGTTATTGGACTGGAGAATGGATATGTGATTCTGGATAAAACTGCTTTCTATCCGGAAAGCGGTGGTCAGGACTTTGACACAGGATATATTATCTATAACAATAATAAAATACCTGTTAAGAAAGTGGTGGAAGAAGATGGAGTGGTAATACACGGAATTGAAGGTGAGTTAAAGGTGGGTGAAAAAATCAGAGGACTCATTGACAAAACAAGGAGATACAGGCACATGCGTCATCATTCTGCAACACATATTCTTCTTTACGCAATTCAGACCGTCATTGGAAAACATGCGTGGCAGAGTGGTGCAAGAAAGGAATGGGACAAGGCAAGACTTGATGTTACTCATTTTGAAAGACCGGATAATGAACAGATAAGAAAAATAGAGTTTATAGCCAACAGGGAAGTTATGGCGAACAAGCCTGTCACATGGGAGTGGATGGACAGGATTAAAGCCGAGAAGATGTATGGATTCAGGCTTTATCAGGGTGGCGTACCACCAGGTAGCAGAATAAGGGTGGTAAGAGTCAGTGAAGATGTCGAGGCTTGTGGTGGCACTCATGTCACTTCTACAGGTGAAATCGGTGTAATCAAGATTCTGAGGGTAGAATCGATTCAAGATGGTGTTATAAGGTTTGAGTATGCGGCAGGAGATGCCGCTCTTGAATATATAGCAGCAGAAGAGGACCTGATCAGGGAGGCAAGCAGTGTTTTAAGGGTCGAACCATCGAAATTGCCCAAAACAGTCTCAAGATTTTTTGAGGAATGGAAAGAGCAAAAGAAAGAAATTGAAAGACTGACAGATGAAATAGCCACTGTAAAATCCAGATTGCTTAAAGAAGAGTCTGAAGAGTATAATTCAATTAAAATTGTGACTAATGTATCTGATAATGCAGAAATGGCGGAACTTGTAAAGATCGGCAGAATTCTTGCCAGTGATGGGCTGGTTGGAGTCCTCGTTACCGTAAAGAATGGTGTGAAGGTTGTAACATTCAGTGGTATAAAGGAAATAGATGCAAGAGACCTCATAAAGGAGATAGGAAAGTCTATAAAAGGCAGTGGAGGAGGGAAACCTGAGCTTGCACAGGGTGCAGGGCAGATTGCACCAACGAAAGATGAGCTGATAAATATTCTATTCAGTTTTCTCCGCAGAATGAAATAGCCCTATGAAGGTTGAAGTACTGACTTTAAGGGGTATCCCACTTATCAATCCGGGAGATAACCTTGCGTCGATTATAGCTGAGAAATTTGAGTTGAAGGATAATGATATCGTTGCTGTCTGTTCAACAATCATCTCAAAGTCTGAAGGCAGAATCAGACTTGTTAATAGTTACAAACCCGGTAAAAAAGCAATTGAGCTTTCGGAAAAATTCGATTGCGAACCCGAATTCATTCAGGCAGTTCTGGAAGAATCAGAAGAAGTTCTTATCGAGTATCCGATTCTACTTGTTAAAGCAAAGTTTGGAAATATATGTGTGAATGCAGGCATCGACAAGTCAAATGTTGAGAAAGGAAGGTTGATTTTACCACCAGAAAATCCCGATGAAAGTGCGGAATTGCTGAGGGCGAATCTGAAGAAGATAACGGGTAAAAATGTTGGGATTATAATAACTGATACCAATGGAAGATGTTTCAGAAATGGTGTCACCGGGTTTGCCATAGGCGTCTCAGGTGTTAAGGTATTTAGAAACTGGGTGGGCAAAAAAGATCTTTTTGGGAATATGCTGGAGAAAACGATTGAATGTGCAGCAGATGAGATTGCTGCTTTTGCAAATCTGTTAATGGGGGAAGGAAATGACGCAACTCCTGTTGTAGTCTTTAGAGGTTTAAACTTTAGCGGAGAAGGTAAAGCAGAGGAGATTTATCGTAAAGAGGAAGAGGATATTATCAGGAAATATCTGAAATGAGGATTCTTATAGTTGGTACAAACGTAAGAAATATCGCTGAATCGGCAAAAAAAGCAGGTCATGAAGTTTTTGCTCTTACGAAGTTCGATGATGAAGACTTAAAGCTTTATGCGAAAGTGGAGAAGATAACTGGAGATGTTGACTGGGTAATGGAGAGAGTTAAGGGGCTTGCTGAGGAACTGAACGCAGGAGTTATCCTTTCAACAGGTTATGAAGATTTGAAAGTTAATGCAGAGATTTTAGGAACAAATCCAAAGGAAGCAGCTAAAATAAAGGATAAACTGAGATTTTACAGAAGTCTTGAGAAAGCAGGAATACTTTTTCCTGAATTTGTAAACATTGAAGATGCTGACGTTATATGCAAGCCGAGGATTGGTGGTGGAGGTGAGAGAACTTTTCTCAATAAAACATTGCATCTGGAGAAAGACAGGGAGTATATTTTTCAGAGATATATTAATGGAATTCCTTGCTCGATCTCACTTATAGCTGGAAAGGAGGTCTATCCGATAGCCTCAAATGAAATACTTGCCGGTTGGAAAGAAATGAATGCAGAAAATTTCAGATACTCCGGAAATATCACACCGCTTGTAAATTCTGAAGCAAAAAAAGAATTAGCAAAAATAGCAATCGAGACTGCCGAACTTTTTGACCTCTCGGGTTCTATTGGAGTTGATTTTGTTCTTGCTGATAAGCCATATGTCCTGGAAATTAACCCGCGATTTCAGGGCTCTCTTGATAGTATAGAATGGAGTTATGACATTAATCTTTTCAAATTGCACATGCTTGGTGTTGAGGGTAAAAACATCGAAATACCGAAGCCAAAACGTTATGCAGCAAGAGCAATATTTTTTGCAGAAAAGCATGTTGAGATTAAAACGAATTTAGCAGGAAATCCATTTTTTGCAGACGTGCCTCCTGCAGGTTTTTATAAAAAAGATGAACCTCTTGTTTCCATACTGGCATCTGGCCACTCTCGAGAGAACATTCTCGGAAAAGTTCTGGAGAGGAAGAATGCGTTTTTGAGTGTTAACAAAGGCTTGAGTGTTAACAAAAGACTTTGGGAGTAATAGGATAATCAGAATTTCTTTATTGAGGTGAACCCCTATTTTGAGACAATAAGTAATTGTTCATTTTTTAGGGTACACCTCAAAGTGTTGACCTCGATAAACTTGAGAAGGAAATAGAAAAGAGTGGATAATAAGATTGCAAAAGAGAAATACAAGATTCTTGATTGATGCAAACGTCTTTATTTCTGCTGTTATACCAAATAATTTATAATTTTCAGTTAAATTAGAATTTACTATTCCCAAAACCCCACTAATCGATGCGAAAAACATTGCTATAATCGCACTACTTTTCTCTGAGAAAAATCCCAAATTTAGTTACCTCTGATGAGCCACAAAATGGCACAAATCGCCATTGAAATTAAAGATATGAAAACTACTATTTGAAAAGATAAAGGAGTCCTAAAAAATTATCGTCTTGTAAATGAATTACAACAAGAGTTTCTGTTAAATGGAAACACATTCCAAAACCTGAATTTCGGTACTTACCTTATTAACCAAAGGAAAATTTCATTTCAAAGAGATGGCGTAATTAGAATGTTTTTAAAAATATTCCCTCCCCTTATAGATGAGATAAGGAGTGAATTCTGGAACGAATTCAATGAGTTCAAGAAGGAAAGACATAAAATAATCCATGAACCAAAAAGAGCCAATCCAATCATTTGCAATCCTGAAAGAATAGAGAATGCTCTTAGAGAATTTGAAAATGGAATAAAAATTGTTGATAAAAGGCTTTTTACGTCATATCCATCTGAGTACATGATAAAATAACAATTTAATGACAAATAGAAGTTGGAAAAACTTGAATAATGTAAAATTAATTACGATAGAGTTTTAATTAGCCTTTAAGGTTGTATACCTTTAAGAACCGGACTTAATTTTCGTTTTTTCAGGCGACTTATTCGTAAATACTCCACTGCTTTTACCATTATCAAAAAGAGGGGTTTTAGATTGATATGGTTTACCAAAAAGTGCCATAATTTTAAATGTTAAAATATGCCCGTTTTTGATAAGATTCTTCATGGTTTGCTATTTGGGCTTAGAATATAAACCACGTTAATATTTGAATGTGAAAAACTTGAAGAATTTAAGAAAAGAGGGCTTGGGTATATTCCCAAACCATAATCCTTTTATTTTTTCTAATCATGAACATTTTCATGACCATATCCCTTTCAGAATACTATCTCTGGAGGGAGAAACATTCTTCGAGGCATCCTTGGGAGAGACAATTCATCAATTTTGATTTTTACCAATACGAACGTAAAAGACTTAATGAGTTAAAGAGCTGGTATAATTATTTTCGAAGAGCTTCTGAAGGTTCTTATTTAGACGAGGTCTCCTACTATACAACTCCAATCGAGGTCTCTTCAGCTATTAAAGCTGCTATAGCCATACGAGGTAATTTTACATATACTGGTCTATCAGCACTCTATAATGATGCCCAACTTCCTTTAATTGGTCTTTTTCACAGAGGTACTAAAAAACCACCTGATTACAGGCTTATAAGAATAATAAGGTCTAAAAAAGTCAATCTAATCAACCCAGCCTCAACAATACTTGAACCGGCTATTATAGTTGAAGAATGGGAACATCTGGAAGCAGATAGTATCTATATTGACGTCCCATATGAAAAAAGAATAATACAGAAAATATTGGAAGAGAATTTATCGCCAGATGAACAAATCTCCAAACCTTTTCAATTGCCCATCGTCAGTGCACCATATGTAATTGGAAGTGCAGGAGGTATTACTTTATCTTCACTTTCGGCGAAGTCTGCTTTTGCCAGAGAACTCGTAAAAACAATTCAATTTATGGTACCTCCAGAGTACAGAGCAATTCCTCCCCCAAAGAGCGTTTATAAAGGTAAGTGGTTTGAGTATTCTAAGGATATTAAGTACCGAGTCGCAGAGAGACCACCATTATGCAATAGTTTACTAAAAGGGCTTTACAGTAGAAGTTATAATCCATTGCTTAATGAACTTCAATATAGGTATAAATTTAATGGAGAATATTCAATTTTTTCAACTTTACTTCCCGACAAAATTAGTACATCTCAATTCCTTGAGGAAATGTTCAAAAACTTTGCAAAAACTGAAGTAACATTACCTTTTGCACTTGATGAGCTTCCACAAATGGATATAGAGCTAACTAAACTCAAGAAAGTAGTTGATGAGGACTTGTGGCTGCAAATAGTTCATTTAAGACAATATAAACCGAGTTTAGAGACCGGTGTTGATAGAGTTCTCTTAAAAATAATCAACCAGTTAAAAGAGACTTTAGAAACACAACTTTCTGATATTTTTCCCAGTCAGGCTGGAACAAAGCATAGAGTAGAGATTCATATACCCTTGATAAAAGACAATCTAATGCGGATTGCTCAATCATTTGCAAGAATTGACGAGAAAAACTTAGTTTCTATTAACCATTTAAAACAGGGAAGAGATATAATCATTGATAACCTTACTAAACTGCTATCAGAGTGTGAAGAGATAAGAAAAGAAAAGGAACGATTGAAGAAGAGAAAAACTACCGGTAGATTCGAGATTTTACGTACTGAGTTAATAAATCACCCACGACAAACAGTGAGTGAAATCTGGGAAAATGTTAGACACACTGGGGAATTTAGAGATTTAGAAGATTTACAGAAGTTGCTTGACTGGACACACAAAAAAGGTTACGTTATAGTAGATATGGACGGAAGGTATTATTGGATTGGGTAGAATTAATATATTTGTCTACTCTCGTTTTTATAAGTCCTAAGAATGAATAAATAAAACAAAATCAAAAAAATTAAGACCTAAAACAATACCGTTTTTTGATGACACTTGCCAATTTTACCGATATTGAAACTACAAGAGATGAGCTTCTCAGGGCTTGCAAGCAGGCTGCTGACCTAATCAGGACGAGAGTCGATTACAAATACATTTTAATCCTTCTTTTCCTGAAAAAACTGAGTGATGAGTGGAAAAAGGAGTATAATGACGCTGTCACTAAGTTAGTGGGCGAAGGTATTGTTAGAGACAAGGCTGAAGCTTATGCCAAGGACAACTCATTCCATTACTTCACATATCCGGAAAAGTACACTTGGGAGAATTTGAGAAAGAATGTAAGTGAATTACCTGTCAGGCTTTCTGAAGCATTGAAATTACTTGCAGAGAACAACCCGGAGTTGCAGGGAGTTGTTGACAGGCTTGACTTTCTTGAGTTCACAAGGCACAGGGATAACTTTGAAATTCTGAGGCAGTTATTCGAACTTTTTTCAGGTCTGAATCTGGGGAGAGCGAGCGATAACATACTGGGTGATGCTTACGAGTGGATAATCGGCTATTTTGCTCCTCAGAAAGCCAAGGAGGGGGAGGTGTTCACACCCTCAGAAGTTGTCAATCTGATAGTGAAGATTACAGACCCGAAGCCAATGGACAGCGTTTATGACCCGGCAGCAGGATATGCGAGGATGCTTATCAGGGCTTATGACCATGTTAAGAAATTGTATGGCGAAGAGGTGAAGAAACTCTTCCTCTATGGTCAGGAGGTAAATCCAACAACCTATGCAATTGCCAAGATGAACGCAATCGTTCACGGCATCAAAGACATTAAACTTGTAGTTGGTGATACACTCACAAATCCGAGGTTCAAGGAAGGAGAGAGCTTAAGAAAATTCGATATTGTGATAGCAAATCCACCGTGGAATCAGGATGGATACGGGGAAGACGTATTAAAGAAAGCTGAATTCTATGAGGAACGATTCAAATACGGTTATACAACAAAGCAGTCTGCTGACTGGGCGTGGATTCAGCACATGCTTTATTCGGCAAGAAAGAAGGTTGGAGTCGTTATTGATAACGGATGTTTGTTCAGGGGTGGAAAGGAGAAGCTGATAAGGGAGAGAATTGTTAAGCGTGATTTGCTTGATTGTGTTATTCTTCTGCCTGAAAAGCTGTTCTACAATACTGGTGCTCCGGGAGCCATTCTGATTTTTAACAAGCAGAAGGATGAGAGAAGGAAGGGGAAGGTTCTTTTTATAAATGCATCTCAGGAGTTTGAGAAACATCCTGAAGTGAGGAAGCTGAATATTCTTGCTGATAAGAATATAGAGAAGATTGTTGATGCCTACAGAAGATTTGAGGATGGAGACGGTTTTTGTAGAGTTGTATCCTTGGATGAGATTAAGGAGAATGATTATAACCTGAATGTTACCCTTTATGTTTTCCCGCAGGAGGAAGTTGAGGAGATTGATGTTGCTAAGGAGTGGGAGGAGTTTGAATTGGTGGAGAATGAGTTGATGGAGGTTAAAGGGAAGATTAAGGGTTATTTAGAGGAATTGGAGTATCGGGAGTTATGAGGTTTACTTCTGAGATGAAATCAATAAAATACAAAATGGATGATGAATTATTTGTGAAAATCTTTATGTATGCACGACATTATGGTTAATTAAATAATCTGAAGGTGTCTTTAAATGGGAGAAGTGAAGATAAAAATAAAAGTTCCGGATGGAATGGAGGAGAGAATTAAGAAAAAAATTGAGAATCTGGTTAAAACTGAACTCTCAAAGAGAAAACTCGTTATTGACATTCTCAGAAAATACGATGGCGTGGTAAAGGGTGAAATAAATAAAGAAGAATGGTATCTCCAATGAAGATATTTTTTGATACCTCTTCTCTGATAGAGTTCATAAAAGGCAATAAAAAAGCTGTGGAACTATTTTATGAATTGAGCAAACTCGATGTAGAGGGTTTTATAAACGATGTAGTTTTCAGTGAATTCCTTTTTCACTATATCAGACTTAGTTCGCAAATTTCACCTTTTAAAGTTAAAGAGAAGGGGGAGATTAGTAAATTCATAAAGGAAAAAGAGCCCAAGGATTTTATTGAACAATTTCAAGTTTTAACATCAGATGAGAAGACTACTGAGCTCGCTTATGAGTTTATGAGAACCTACAACCTTCTTCCAAATGATGCTTTAATTTTAGCCAGCTGCAAACAGTATGATGTTAGCTATCTCCTCTCACTTGATGAGGACTTGGGAGTTTGTGAGAGGGAAGGTATAGTCCTCCTGAACAGTATTGAAAAATTGAATAAGGTCGATAAGTAATTTTGAAAGAGTTAAATTACTTCGGATAGTGGTAGAGATGGCTGGGGGTTATAAAGACACTCCGATTGGCAGGATTCCGGAGGAGTGGGGAGTTGCTAAACTTATAGATGTTGCGGATTATATAAACGGATATGCCTTTAGCCCTAAAGATTGGAAGAAAAAAGGGTTACCGATTATTAGAATACAAAATTTAAATGACCCTGATTCAGAATTCAATTATTTTGATGAGGAAATCGATGACATATATATCATAAAAAAGGGTGATTTGTTATTTTCATGGTCAGCCAGCATTGGGGTCTACATTTGGAATAGAGATAAAGCAGTATTAAACCAACACATATTCAAAGTAATTCCAAAAAAAGAGATTGATAAGTTTTTCTTATATTACTCCTTGTTTTTGGCTATAGAACAACTAAAGAAAAGAGTGCATGGTTCAACAATGAAACATTTCAAACGAAGTGAGTTAAAAACAACGTACATACCACTCCCACCGCTCCCAGAACAACGAAAAATCGCCGAAATTTTATCTACGGTTGATAAAGCAATCCAGAAAGTCGATGAAGCGATAGCGAAGACTGAAAGGCTGAAGAAAGGCTTGATGCAGGAGCTTTTGACGAAGGGTATAGGGCATGAAAAATTCAAGGATACGGAGATTGGCAGGATTCCGGTGGAGTGGGAAGTTGTTAAGCTTGGTGACTTAATCAATATTATGTCTGGGCAATATTTTTCTTATAAGGAATTTTCAGATGGCGGCGTAAAATGTTTAAAAATTGATAATGTTGGCTTTGGAGAGATATTATGGGATACGATTACTTTTCTCCCAGAGATATATTTAAAGAAATACCCTGAACTTGTTTTGCAAGCAGGAGATGTAGTGATGGCACTTAATAGACCTATTATAAACGGAAATTTAAAGATTGGGCTCTTAAAAAAATCTGATGTGCCATCCTTACTTTATCAAAGAGTTGGAAAAGTTATTTTTAAGGAGAATAAACTCAATAAACACTTTTTCTTTTTCTTTTCTATGAGTCATTATTTTATGAACCAGATTAATAAACTACTCGTTGGAACAGACCAACCATATATAAGAACTCCAATTTTGCTAAAGATGAAAATCCCACTCCCACCCCTCAAAGAACAACAAAAAATCGCCGAAATTTTATCTACGGTTGATAAATCACTTGAACTCGAAAGAAAACGCAAGGAGAAGCTTGAAAGGATAAAGAAGGGATTGATGAATGATTTGCTGACTGGGAGGATAAGGGTGAGGCAGGGCGGATTTAAATGAAGTCTTTTGAGCGAATTCGACAGAAATCATACGAACTTTACAATGAGGAATAGGGTGCTTACAAAATTACCAACAAAATACCAATTCTAACATCTCAATACTCTAAATAACAAACCCATATAACTCCCTACAAAAAGATACATAGCCAA
>MTMJ01000067.1 GCA_002010045.1 Archaeoglobus sp. JdFR-22
TGTTTCTACTATTTAAATGTTAAGTTTATCAAGCAAATCTAAATTAACTTAGAAAATTTTGACCCACGATAATGCGAGTTAATATCCCGCCGGGTCCGTTTATATAGTCTCAGTGCAGTATCGAGCTGACTGCAGGTCGTTCAAATCCCGCCGGTACGTATTATTACGGGTTCAAATTTTCTAATATGAATTCGCTTGTAGATGATAAGCATACAAAATCGAAATGTTATTGAAAATGGTAATACTAATTATGATTAAAATAACAAAACGTAATAATTAAATATACGAATTAATTAATTGTTGTTAAAAAGTGTTAAAAAATTAAAAATTTGTAAGAGGGATAAAAATGTACGGAAAGACAAAATTTATATTGTCTCTGTTTGCAATGTCATTGATTCTGCTCTGTGTAAGCGCTGTACAGGGAGTAGATGTAACAAGACAAACACCTGCTGAAGTACCTTTTAATTCAACATTTGAAGTAACCTTGACAATTAACAGCAACTTACCCATTGTGGCTGGAATCAATGAAACTATTCCAGATGGTTTTAGCTTTGTAAATGCAAGCTGTGATTACAGAATTTTTGGGCAAAAGGTTGCTCTCGTTGCGATAAATGTGACAGAAATAAAATACTGGGTAAAAGCTGCAAACGCTGGAATTGAAGGAACATTTACAGGTTACTGGGTTGACATGCTCAACGAAAGTGAGGGGAAGATAGCAGACACATCTATTAGTGTAGTTTCAAGGACAATTGTTGATTCTGCAAACAGAACGGTTGCAATAAACAAATCTGTTGAAAGAATTATCGTGCTTAATTCAGATGCAGCTGAAGCTGTAAAGGTTCTGGGATGCAAAGATAGAATTGTTGGTATTGTTGATACAGTTCAGCAAAAGACCTTCTATTTCCCGGAGATATCTCAAAAAGAAGTGGTAGGAACGTGGAAAGAAGTTGACTGGGAAGCTGTTGTGAATTTAACTCCTGATTTAGTAATTGCTTACACTAAATACGGTGCGGATGTTTGGGAGGCTGAAAGCAAATTGAGCCCTTTCAACATAACGGTTGTTGGTCTGGATTTATACGACCCAAGAAATATACCAGAGGAGATTCAGAAGCTATCATTACTGCTTGAAAGTGAAGATAAAGCTTCACAGTATGTTGAGTGGTACAACAAGTACAGAACAATTGTTGAGGAGCTTGTTGAGGGAAAGGAGAAACCCAAGGTTTTCATAACATCCACATCGGCAACAGGTAAGACTGATCAGATTCCGACTTATGGCAATGGAACAACTGTTGATGAGATGATTGAACTTGCTGGAGGTATAAATGTATTCAGCAGTTCAAACGAAACGTTTCCAAAGGTTGATGCTGAAGGTGTTCTGGCTAAGAATCCGGATATAATCATAATAAAGAAAGGCTATGTCTTTGGATGGGATAACGAAGATGAACCAGAGCAATTAATCAATGATGTGCTTGCAGGAAAAGGCTGGGAAGGAACAAATGCTGTGAAAAACAACAGGGTTTACATTTTGCCATGGAATGCAATATACGGGATGGAGCAGCCTTTTGCACTAACCCTCTTTGCGAAAATCTTTCACGGAATTGGTGACATAAATCCAGAGAATGCTAACGTAAACAATCCGGAAGATGTCTATAGAGAATTTTTTGAGAACTTCATGGGCGTAGATTATCCGGAAGGCAGGGTATTCTGGTATAAGATGCCAGCTCCGGAAAAAACAGCTCCNCCTCCATCAGGAGGTGGTGGAGGAGGTGGTGGAGGAGCAGCGGTCATATCTCCATCACTTGAGGCATCATCAGAATACCGTGAATCTCTGCTGGAATACTTCTACGCTAACAAAGAAAAAACAATTGAGATGACTTCAAGCTTGAAGGATAAGACAGGCATCACTGAGATTGGAGCTTTAGTAAGCGAAACAGGTATGGTCTCAGTTACCGTTTCAAAGGTATCGTCTCTCCCAGAAGGTGTGCCAGAACCAGAAGGCAACACTTATGTGTACTTTGAAATCATATTCACAAAATATGGAACACAAACCAAAGTTGAACCATCTGGTTATATCAAGCACAGAGTATCAAAAGAATGGTTGAAGAATAACAATGCAGAACCATCTGACATCAAATTCCTGAAATGGGATAGTAGTAAATGGATTGAGCTTTCAAGTGAAGTTGTAGGTGAAGATGACAGTTATTACCACTTCAAGGTAAGTCTTGACTCCTTCTGCCTGTTTGCTGTAGTTGTAGAAGCTAAGGCTGTTACTGTCACTCCAACTCCAACTGCAACTCCTGAAGTTACTGAAGCAACTCCTACTCCTGAAATAACAGCCACTCCAACTACAGAAGTAAAAGCAACTCCAACTGCAACTCCTTCTCGGTCAGAAACTCCGGAAATTTCTAAGCCAGCAGACCAGTGGTGGCAGCAACCAACTTCAATAATTGTATTTGCTGCTGTCGTTCTTTGCTTTATTGGATTGCTGGTTTATTTTGTTAGAAGAGGGGGGTAGGGAATGAAAATGTATTGTTTAGCAGCACTTCTCGCATGCCTTTTAATAGTTACGCCAGCTTTAGCCCAAATACCAGCAGATACAAATTCAGATGACAAACTGACAAGAGATGAACTAGCAAATGCAATTCTTGAGTACATGCTTGATGGAGGAGATTTAAGCTTGGAGGATTTGAGGGATGCTGCTCATGTCTATGTTTACTGGAATGGAAAGCCAAAGATTATTGTTGACTCAGACGGAAAAGAAGTAAAGATATTCAGACCAATAAAGCGCATCGTGGTTCTTGGAACAACTCAGGCTGAAGTACTGCGATCACTCAATGCAAAGGACAGAATAGTTGGTATCTCCACATACATAACAAAAAAGCCGGATTTCTTTCCCCAGTTAAAAGAACTGCCAACTGTCGGCTCTGGATACTATCCAGATTATGAAGCAATAGTCAATCTCACACCGGATATTGTTCTTCAGTACAGTGGTTGGACACCTGAAATGGATGAAGAACTCGAACCCTTCGATATTAAGGTTATACGTCTGGGCTTTAAGCTTATGAATTACACGAGCGAGGTGCGAAGCCTGGGAGATATCCTCGATAAAAAGCAGGAGGCTGACAGGCTTGTTGAATTTCATCAGAGTTACATGGACACAATTGCTGCAGGAATAGCTACACTTGAAGAGAATGAAAAACCAGGAGTGTATCTGGAGTGGAACACTGATTACCAGACTGACACCAACGGTTCACTGCATCAGCTGTGTGTTTTGGCGGGTGGAAAAAATATTGCTGCCAATCTTACAGGAAAATATCCGACCGTGGACGCGGAATGGATAGCAAGTGAAAACCCGGATATTATAATAAAGTTTCCATTCCGAAAATCAGCAAGCCATGGATATGATGTCGATGATGCCTCTGAGATGGCAGAGTTGTGGAATAGCCTATTTGAACGTTTCGAACCCTACAATATTACTGCAATCACGAACAATGATGTCTACGTGGTTGGACAGGAGATAGTCAGTGGACCGAGAGCACTTGTTGCAATAGCTTACATGGCAAAGTGGTTCCATCCAGAGCTTTTCAATGATCTGAATCCAATTGAGATTCATCAAAAATACATAGAAGACTTCCAGGGTTTAGATTACGATCTATATGAGCGGGGTGTATTTGTGTATCATCCAGTGAATAATCCGGATGGAAGGTAAATCAAAAAATGCACCAAGTACTTCTAAACTCAACACAACTCTCATTACATTTTTTAAGCAAAAGCGTACCATTCATGATCGCTGGTGTTATTCTGGCAGAACTGATAATTGCACTGAAGTTTGTGGATAAAATTGCATTCATAGCAAAACCAATCACAAATTTTGCACATTTGAGTGATGAATGTGGTACAAGCTTTATAGCTGCATTTATCTCTCCAACGTCTGCAAACTCAATGCTTGCTTCATTCTACAATGATGGCCTGATAGAGAAAAAAGAGTTATTTATAGCAGCAATGATAAACTCATTTCCATCAATAGTAATGCACTGGCGCTCAATGCTACCAGTTTTAATTCCACTTCTTGGTGTGACCGGAATACTCTACTTCTCCATATTAATGCTCGTGGGTCTGACAAAGACCTCACTTTTAATGGTGGCTGGCAGATTTTTGCTACCCGGAAGAAACAGCAATCTCATAAGCAGAAATAATCCTGTAAGACCTCCAGTAAAATATGCTATAAAGCTGAGTTTGCAGAATTCAAAGAGAACCGTAAAAAGAATTCTAATTGTGACAGTGCCAACAACATTCATTGTGTTTACTCTTTATGCAATGAGTATTTTTGACATCTTGGCATCTCATTTGAGTATCGCAAGTGTTTACTTTCCTGTACAGCCGGAAGGAGTGGGTATAATTGCAGCACAATTCGGGAGCTATATTGCAGCCGTAACAGTTGCAGGAAATCTTCTATCTGCTGGCGTGCTTACAGCTAAAAACGTAATTGTAGCTCTTCTGGTTGGAAATGTGCTCAGTAGCTTTCTAACAGTGATCAGGTTTTCCACACCGTATTACGTTGGAATATTTGGTCCAAAGAATGGAATGCAGATAATGCTTTTATCAGCAACTATCAGAACAGGAATAATTTTAGGCGTAATCTTTGTTCTGGCATTAATCTGGTGATGGAATGGTAATCGTATTACTAATATAAAAATATTTATTACATCGTATTACTAAATAAATATTACTGAGATAAAAATGAAGAAAATCTCGTATTAATTTATGGTTGGAGAGGTAAAAATTAACATGATAAGTGAGTCGGTGGCTGAATTCAGAACGGAAAGAATAGAAATAAAAGAGGAGTATAAGAGGTTCGTAGGAAGAAAGATGCTCTTTATTTTCTCTTCTTTAATTCTGATTTTTGTTATCGCAGGAATTTCTGCAACACTCGGCTCCTATCCAATCACCGTAATGGAAGTATATTCGATAATATGGCATGGAATTCCCAAAATTCTTAAAAATGCTGATTTTATAATCTCCCATGGTGTCAATGAGTTCTTCAGGGAACATTTTACAACCAAGGAGGTTGTCGTCTGGAATCTCAGGCTTCCAAGAATTTTAATGGGAGTTCTGGCAGGCATAGGTCTTGCTGTAGCAGGAGTTGTAATGCAGGGAATTCTTCGAAATCCCCTTGCAAGCCCCTATACGCTTGGAATATCTTCAAGTGCCGGATTCGGTGCTGCACTTGCAATCATTTATGGTGCAGGTTTAACCTGGATTGGTGTTAAATATCTTGTAATAATGAATGCTTTTCTTTTTGCTTTGATTCCCGCATTTGTCATTGTAGCTTTAACACGGTTTAGGGGAGCTTCTCCAGAGACAATGATACTTGCTGGTATTGCCATGATGTACATCTTTTCAGGATTTCTGCACCTAATGTATTACTTTACCGAGCCTGATGCAATGAAAGAAGCATATTTCTGGATGGTTGGAAGCTTAGGAAGGGCTTCATGGGAGAACGTTCCACTCGTTTTATTCATGCTTTTCCTGTGTTTTCCACTGCTGATATGGAAATCATGGGATCTCAATGTAATGCAGGCTGGAGATGAGAGTGCAAAGAGCTTGGGAATTAATGTAGAAAGAACAAGAATTTTTACGATGATGATTGCATGTTTGCTAACAGCAAGCATAATCAGTTTTGTTGGCTGTATTGGTTTTATTGGTCTGGTTGCTCCCCACATTTGCAGGATTGTTATTGGCGCTGACAACAGATTTCTAATTCCTGCATCAGCCTTCTTTGGTGCTTCTTTCCTGCTCGGCATGGATACAATTGGAAGAACAATCATTGCACCTGTAATCATACCAGTTGGTGTGATGATGGACTGCATTGGTGGACCTTTCTTCCTCTTCCTTTTGATGAAAAGAAGGAGGGAATTCTGGTGAAATTAAAGGTAAGAGATGTGGAGTTCAGCTATGCAAGCATTCCTGTGCTCAAAGATGTTTGCTTGGAGCTTGCAGAATCGGAGATATTAAGCATAGTGGGTCCAAACGGGGCTGGAAAATCAACGCTGATCAGGTGCATTGATAGAATTTTAGCTCCGGAAAAAGGTGCGATACTGCTTGACGGGAAGGATATAAAAAAGCTGAGCAGAATGGAGATAGCAAGAAAAATGGGCTATGTCCCCCAGAATGCTTCTCAAACCTTTCCCGCTACAGTCTTTGATATCGTTCTTATGGGAAGAAGACCCCACATCAGCTGGAGAAGCAATGAAGAAGACATTGAAAAAGTGATGCAAGCACTACAAATGCTGAACATTGAAGAGCTTGCTATGAGAGACATTAACGAGCTCAGTGGAGGGCAGAAGCAGAATGTATTCATAGCAAGAGCTTTAGCTCAAGAACCTGAGATTCTTTTGCTTGATGAGCCAACCTCAAACCTTGACATAAGACATCAGCTTGAGGTGATGGATATTATAAAAAATGTCGTGAGAGAGAAGGAAATATCAGCGATAATTTCCATCCACGACCTCAATTTAGCAGCAAGGTATTCGGACAGAATCATTATGATGAATAATGGCAGAATTTTTGCTGCAGGCAATCCATCTTCAGTTCTTACCCGGGAGAATATAGAATACGCTTACGGTGTTGAAGCTGTTGTGAACAATTACAATGGAATACCTTACATCATACCTGTAGCTCCTGTTCAGGATATAAAAGAACGGGATTCAGAAAACAGAAGAGAGGTTTTAGTATGAAATTAAGCTTTATAGCGGGGTATGGTGCTGGAATGCTTCCGGTTTTATCCAAAATATTGGCAGAAGAGGCAAAAAAACTGAATTTTGATTACTTAGCTGTAAGTGATCACTTAAGCGAAAAACATGCTGAAGAAATATCAAAAAGTGATGCTATCTTCCTTTACGCCTCAGAATTACCCGAAAAGGTTGAAAAAGCAATCGAAAAGTCAAAAGCAAAGATTGTAATCTCAGCTTCAGAAAATTTCATACATCTCTCAAGAGGTTCTATGGATGTTCTAAACAGGGCAATAGCCTACTTTAAAACTGGTGGAGAGGACAACTTAAGAAATCTCATTCGATTCATTCTCAAAAGCATTGGAATGGACGTAAAGGTTGAAGATGTTAGTGAGGTACCATGGCATGGCATCTATCATCCAGAACTTGGGATTTTTAAAACCTGTAAAGAATATCTCAGGACTTATGATAGCACTTATGATAACAGACCACTGGTTGGAATACTCATCCACAGAAACTACTGGCTCTATGGCAATTTAAAGCATTTTGATGCTGTTGTGAAAGCTCTGGAGGATGAAGGACTGGGAGTTTTGCCAGTGTTTACACACGGATTGAGAGATGAGATACTTAATACTCCATCAAAGGAGGACACAATCAGAGAATTTTTCATTGACAATGGAAAAGCTGTTGTTGATGCTGTGCTAAATCTAACATACTTTTTCATACTTGACCATGGAAAACATACAAAAAGATTTAGAGAAGTTGAAGGTATTGAGTTGCTTAAAAAGCTGAATGTTCCAATCATTCAGCCCTGTTTCTCTTCATCTCAGAGTGTTAATGATTGGCATGAAAATCCTCAAGGTCTGGATTATCTTTCGCAAGTCTATACAATAATAATGCCAGAAGTTGATGGTTTGATAGAACCTGTGTATCTTGCTGGTTCAAAGCTAAGCGATGATGGCATCAAAACTTTTGAACCATACAGAGAGCATGCAAGATATTTAGCAAGGAGAATAAAGAAGTGGACAGAACTGAGAAAGAAGAAAGCAGAGGAGAGGAAAATTGCAATTGTTCTAATCAATCCACCATGCAAGGAGCTTGAAGCAAGTATTGGTGTTGGTTTTGGCTTGGATGTTCCGGAGAGTATTGCAAGGCTTTTGAAAAAGTTGAAAGAGGAAGGGTATAGTATAGAGAATTTGCCAGAGAATGGCAATGAGTTAATAAGGCTTATACTTGGGAGAAAAGCTATCAGCGAATTCAGATGGACTTCAGTTGAAGAAATAGTAGATAAAGGTGGAGCAGTTGACTTTGTGGATTTGGATACCTATCTGGAGTGGTTCAATGAGCTTCCAGAGAAAGCAAGGGAAGAGTTAGTCAAAGAATGGGGAAAACCTGAAGATGTTTTGTCCGGGAAACTTGAGAAAGAACTCGTTGGGATGGTTTATAATAACAAATTCGTCATTCCAGGTATACTATTTGGAAATATCTTCATAACCCCGCAGCCAAAATTTGGTTGTGCTGGAAGCAGATGCGATGGAAAAGTTTGTAGAATTCTGCACAACCCGACTATACCACCTCCGCATCAGTGGTTAGCAGTTTACAGATGGATAACTCGAGTTTTCAAAGCTGACATTCTGATTCATTTTGGAACACACGGCTATCTTGAATTTAGGCCCGGCAAGAGTATTGGATTATCTAATGCCTGCTGGCCAGAGATAAGCATAGATGATGTTCCCCACTGCTATGTTTACAATGTTTCCAATCCAATGGAGGGTGTTATAGCGAAGAGGAGGAGCTATTCTACAATTGTTGACCACGTCTATCCTCCAATGGCTATGGCTGAAGTGCTTGAAGATATCGATGCTTTACTGGCTCAATATTCTAAAGCCAAGCAACTCGGTGACTTTGAGAGAGCTGAGCTTGTCTATGAAGATTTAATCGAGAAAGCAGAGGCTAACAACATTCCAATCAGGAAAAGAGAGCCAGAAAAAGTAGTTGAGGATATGCACAGGTATGTTGATGCCGTTAGAGGAACTCAAATAGAGCTTGGACTGCACGTATTTGCTCACCCTCGTATCGATAAGCTTGCAGAACATGTGGCAACCGTTATGACCTATGATAGCAACGAGTATCCATCTATCAGGAGAGTCTTGGCTGAATATATAGGATTGAATTATGATGAGTTGAGAGCAAAGCCTCAAGAAGTTAATAAGCTTGGATTAACCAATTCTGAAACTCTAAATCTATTGCATAACATTGCTGTAAGTGTAATTCAAGAATTGCTGGATGCAGGAGAGGTTGAACATGTTTTTGATTTAATAGATAAAAACATATCAAGATTTTTGGAGGGATTGCATGCTTGAGGTTAAAAAGGATGAAAAAGTTTTGTTAGCCTTTAAAAGGGCTTTGGAGATTGCCAATAAAATTAAAGAATGCGTAAGAGAGTATGATGGATTTGTAAAAAGCATATGTGGAGAATATATTGAGCCGGGAGCATCAGGTTCATTAACGAGGGGTAAAATCGAGATTTTACCGACTGGGAGAAACTTTTATGCTGTGGATCCAACTTCTCTGCCCACTGAAGCTGCCTGGAAGATTGGGGTTGAGACAGCAAACAAACTGATTGAGCATTATTTGGAAAAGCATGAGAGGTATCCTGAATCAATTGGTGAATGGCTCTGGAGCATAGATGCATATAAGGCAGATGGGGAGCAGATTGCCCAAATACTGTATCTTTTGGGAGTAAAACCTGTTTGGGTAAATGGGAGTGTTAAAGGTCTGGAGGTAATTCCTCTTGAAGAATTAAACAGGCCGAGAATAGATGTTGTTATAAGAATTAGCGGTATAGTCAGGGATACTCTGCCAAACTACATATACCTTGTAGATGAAGCAGTTTCAAAGGTTGCAGTGCTGGATGAACCACCAGAGATGAATTTTGTAAGGAAGCATTACTTGGAGCATGTCTCCAAGCTTGGTGATAAAGAGCTTGCATTAAGCAGAGTTTACTGTGCTCCTCCTGGAGCTTATGGGTCGGGTGTTAATTATGCAGTTGAGGCTTCAGCGTGGCAAAATGATGAGGATTTGGCAAAAGCTTGGGTTCAGTGGAGCAGTTATGCGTACACAAGAAAGCATTATGGGAAGCAAGCTGTTGAAGCTCTTATTCTAAATCTGAAGACTGTTGATGCTGTGACGAGGGATCATATAAGCGATGAACACGACATATTCAACTGCTGTTGCTATTTCTCATATCATGGCGGATTTTACAATGCTGTTAAGTCTCTGGGTAAAGATCCGGAGATAGTCATTGTGGATACAAAAGACGCTTTTGCGGAAATTAGAGAGATGAAGGACGAGATAGAAAGAATAGTTAGGGCAAAACTGCTTAATCCTATATGGATCTCTGAAATGAAAAAACATGGGTATAGGGGAGCTAATGAATTCTCTAAAAAAATACTACACCTCTATGGTTGGTCTGCAACTACAAAGCTTGTTGATAAGTGGGTATTTGATGAAATTGCTGAGACTTACGTGCTTGATGAAGAAATGAGGAAGTGGTTTGAAGAGAACAATGTTTATGCTGTCGAAGAGATTGCAAGAAGACTATTTGAGGCTTTTGAAAGAGGGTTATGGGAAGCTGGTGATGATACAATAGAAATACTTAGGGAAGCTTATGCAGAGTTAGAGGGTATTTTAGAGGATGAAATTGTTGGAGATGTTCAGGGTGGTGTCATTGACATGTATACAATGGACGAAATTGAGAACTGGAAGAAAAATGCCGGAGATGTTGAGAAGGTATGGAAAGAGCTAAAATAATCTGAAGAGGAGGTGTAAAATGTATTTTCCTTTCACAGCAATGGTCGGGCAGGAGAATGCGAAACTTGCTCTTTTATGCAATGCTGTAAATCCTGCAATAGGTGGAGTTCTGCTCAGTGGTGATAAAGGGACTGGAAAGTCAACGATGGTCCGGGCACTGGCTGATGTATTACCGGATATAGAGACAACAAACTGTCCTTTCAACTGCAATCCATACAGAGAAGTTGAAATGTGTGAAGAATGCCTTGAGAGAAAGAACAATGGCGAGATTGAAGTAATAACAAGAAAAATGAGAGTCGTTGATTTGCCCTTAAGTGTAACAGTTGACAGGCTTGTTGGAACTATTGACATTCAAAAGGCTTTGAAGGAAGGTATAAGAGCTTTACAGCCCGGAATTCTTGCTGAAGCGAACAGAAACATCCTGTACATTGATGAAGTAAACTTGTTAGATGACTACATTGCAGATATTCTGCTTGACTCAGCGGCAATGGGCTGGAACATAATAGAGAGAGAAAGTGTAAGTTTGAAGCATCCATCTCGCTTCATTCTCATCGGTTCAATGAATCCTGAAGAGGGTGAACTGAGACCGCAAATTCTTGACCGTTTTGGGCTATTTGTAAAAATTGAAGCTTCTCGCAATGTTGAAGAAAGAATTGAAATAGTAAGAAGGGTTGAAGAATTTCAGGCAAATCCGTTTGCTTTCAGGGAGAAGTATGAGAGGGAACAGGAGAAGTTGAGAGACTCGGTGGTAAAAGCAAGGGAGATTGTGAATGAAGTTGAAGTAGATGAAGAACTGCTCGAGCTTTTAGCCAGAACCATAATTGAGAATGAAATAAAAACCCATAGAGCTGAAATAGTCACAGTTAAAACGGCAAAAGCAATTGCAGCACTCAATGGCAGAAATAAAGTTAATCTGGAGGATTTGAAGAAAGCAATGGAGTTAGCACTTCAGCACAGAATTAACCTGAAACCTTTTGAACCACCAGCTCCAAAAATGCCTGAGAGCAAACCAAAGGATAAACCTGAAGAACACAGCCATGACCACGATAAACGCAGCCATGAACACAATCACGATCACAGCCAAATGCAAGCTCAAACTCAGGAAAAAAGTCAGGCAGGTAGCAGTGAACAGCAATTTGAGACTTCGGAAGTGGATTTAAATTTTAATTTAAGCAGGGAGAGGAATGAGGGGGGGAGAGCATTAAGGGGTTCGAGGGATGAAAAGGCTACAGTGATCGGTCATCCCGACGGTTATCAGGTTTCAAATACCATCCCATCGAAGGTTGAACAACTGCATGATATTGATTTACCAGCAACAATCAGGGCTTCAGCAGCTAATCTCAGAAATGAGGTGACAGACAATGACATAAGAGTCAGGGTGAGAAAGATAAGAATACCCAGATTGTCCGTTTTACTGCTCGACTCAAGCGGTAGTATGGCTGCGATGCGCAGAATCAGTATAGCAAAGGGTGTTGCCAGAAAAATAATAGAAAACAGTTACGTGAAAAGAGATTCACTCGCTCTGATAGCTTTTAAAGGTTATAAAGCCGATGTTCTTGTACCTCCAACTCGCAGGTATGTTAGCGTGATGGATGTACTTCAGAATGTTAAAACAGGCGGAAGAACACCTCTTTCTTCAGCTTTACAGAACCTGTTAATCCTTGCAAGAAGTTTCAGAATGAAAAATAAAGATTCTGTCGTGAAATGTTTTTTGATTTCAGATGGCAAGGCAAACACTCCCCTCGGTAAATCAATAAAAGAGGAAATTCAAACCCTTGCTCTGGCAATTAAAAAGAATAAAATAAAATTTGAGATTTATGACACGAGAAAAGGAATAGATCCTTCTCCATCGTATATCGAGATGCTATCAGAATTGCTTGATACTCAAATTTATAGAGCCTGACACTTTTTAAAAGATTTAAAAAATTTCCTAAATTCCCAATCGAGATCATGTTGCCAATAAGTGAGAGGTATCTGAGCAGTTATTATGGCACAAGCCTGTTTCTATCTCTTGGAAACATTACCGATTCCCTTATATTCTTGAGTTCAAGCATTGACATCAGCAATCTTTCAGCACCAAGCCCCCAGCCTGCATGTGGCGGCATTCCGTACCTGAAAGTTTCAAGATAAAAACCAAAGTTCTCAGGGTTCAAACCCACTTCACCTATCCTCTTAACAAGTAAATCGTAATTGTGAACTCTCTGAGCACCGCTTGCAAGCTCCAGACCTCCAATCATCAGGTCAAATGATTTGCTAATCTCGGGATCATCTTCAAATGGCATAGCATAGAAAGGTTTTGATACTGTGGGCCAGTCAACAATGAAGTAGTGGTCTGGAAAGTCTTCTCCAATTAATTTCAGGGAAGCTGTGGTTAAATCCTCCCCCCATGGTATCTCTTCTCCTTTCTGTGCGGCAATTTCAATCGCTTTATCGTATTTCAATCTCTTAAAGGGGACTTCTGGTATTCTTAACTCAAGATTCTCAAAATAATTGAGATACTTTTTGCAGTTTTCTGCCACATCGGAATATATTCTTTTAATCAGGCGCTCGAGAACATCCATGACTCCTTCATGATCAAGAAAACTCGCCTCTATGTCGATGGATATAGCCTCATTCAAGTGTCTGACGGTATTATGTTCTTCAGCCCTGAAGATAGGACCAACCTCGAATACTTTTTCAAATCCAGCTGCCATCAACGCCTGCTTATAAAGCTGAGGGCTCTGATTCAAAAAAGCCTCTTTCTCAAAATAGCTGATTGGAAATAACTCAGTTCCTCCTTCAGTTGCAGTTGAAACTATTTTTGGGGTATTAACCTCTATATAACCCTCTTCGCAGAGGAAGTTGTTTACACTCTGAAGTACCTGATGCCTTATTCTGAATATCGCCTGGATGCGGGGTCTTCTCAGGTCGAGATATCTGTGGTCAAGCCTTGTGTCAAGCTCCGCAGGCACCTTCTCGACAACGTCAAGTGGGAGAGGAGCATCAGCCTCATTCAAAACTGTGATAGAGTCCGGGATTATTTCATATCCTCCCGGGGCTTTTGATTCCTCTTTTACCATTCCTGTAACTGATATGACACTCTCCCTCCTTAACTTCTTTGCTAACTTAAAAACCTCTGCTTCTACAAATTTTTTAGGAAGGGTTATCTGCACAATGCCCTCTCTATCTCTCAGAACAATGAAAATTAATCCTCCAAAAACTCTTGTTTCGTGAACCCAACCCCTGAGTTTTATTTTTTTATCAATATCTTCCTGATTGACTTCGATTGAGTGTTTTACCTCAACTTCCATCCTATTCACCTTTCAACCTTCTCTCAACTGATTTTGCATGCACTGGCAAGCCTTCAGCTTTAGCAAGCTTGATTATCGAATCGCCAATTTTTTTCAGACCATCTTTTGTGAGTATCTGGTATGTGATGTGCTTTAAAAATGTTTCAACACTCAAGCCTGAAAACATTCTTGCAAATCCAGCTGTTGGAAGAATATGGTTTGTTCCGGATGCGTAATCGCCTGCCGCAACAGGGCTGTATTCCCCAAGAAACACACTCCCGGCATGTTTAATCTTATTCAGGTACCGTTCTGCGTCTTTAAACATCAGAAGAAGATGTTCAGGAGCGAATCTGTTAGATATTTCGATTGCTTCGTCAATTCCAGCAACAGCAATTTTGAGATTCTCGAGATTCTCTGTTATTTTCTTTGCCTCCATGGTAACTTCTGTCGCCATTTTCTCAGAAGTAACGATCACAATAGATATAGCCATTGGGTCGTGTTCAAGCTGTGCAGCAGCATCAAGAGCGATAAACTCCACATTTGCATCCTCATCAGCGATAATCAAAACCTCTGATGGTCCTGCAGGCATATCTACTGGAATATCTTTCTGAACGAGTAATTTAGCCATTGTGACGTAAATATTCCCCGGACCAACAATTTTGTCAACCTTTTTTACCGTTTCTGTCCCATAAGCAAGGGATGCAATTGCCTGAGCCCCACCGACAGCATAAATTTCATCTATTCCGGCAATATCGCATGCGACAAGTGTCAGGGGCTTGATTTTACCGTTTCTGTCGGGAGGTGTACATGCAGCGATTCTCTCAACCCCTGCAATAGATGCTGGAATGCCAGCCATAAGGGCTGTTGATGGATAGCTTGCTCTTCCACCGGGAATATAGATACCTGCAGAATCAAGCGGAACATACTTCTTTCCCAGAATTGCATAATCAAAATCAATTCTGATGTCTCTATCAACTGAGGCTATAGAGTGAAACTTCTCTATATTCTCCTTTGCCACCTCAAGGGCATCAATCAGTTCATCATCAATGTGTCCATAAGCCTCGTCAATCTCTTCTTCCGGACATTTAATATATTCAGGTTTCACTCCATCAAGTTCCTCTGTAAGATCGATTAATGCTTTATCACCTTCATTCCTTACTTTCTCAATAATTGCAGACACGCTCTCAAACTGATTCAATGGCGGCTTTCTTTTCAGATTGAAAATCTCATCTACGGATGATATCAATATAAACACCTCGTTAGTGGCATATGCGTATTGTATTTAAATGGAACTGTATTTTTGGCACTTCAGTTAAATTGACAATTCACTTGCTGTTCATGAAATCTTCTTAACATTGCTTTAATATAAATTTATAACATAATCTTCAGCAATATTTAAATAATTTATAGTATTTGACATAACTTACTTAACCAAAATTCAAAAATTCCTTAACCCACTTCTCCGCAAAACTGATTCTCTGAGCTAGCTGGTAAAAACT
>MTMJ01000066.1 GCA_002010045.1 Archaeoglobus sp. JdFR-22
CTCCGGAGGACGGCTGCTGTGAGATAGATGGAGTTCTCACTGATGCAGACAAAGTCACATACGATGTAGGAGGAGATGACGAGATTTGCATCTGCACACCATACAGACCACAACCCGACATCACAGAACCTGAAGACGGTACAACCGTAAGCGGAACAATAACAATCACAGAAACGAACACAGGAACGAGCGAAGCGGTCTACAACCTGTTCAGGTATTATGCCGACACAAACGGTAACTGTATCGCAGATGATGGAAGCTCATGGGAAATAATTGGCAACGATACAGATGGCAGCGATGGATGGAGTGTTGTATGGGATACAAAGGCAGTGGCTGACGGTAGTTACATAATCGATGCCACAATGGGTGATGTGAACGGAACAACGAACACGGACCAGATCTGCGTTCTTGCATCAAACCCGCCCGAAGTGGAAATCACAAGTCCGGGCGATGGTGCAAAGGTGAAAGACTTTGTTACAGTTGAAGCTGAGGATAACAGCGGTCAGAACGATGTGATCTCAACAACCTTCGAGTATTCATCAGATGGATTGGTATGGACGACAATAGGAACGGACACAGATGGCAGCGATGGATGGAGTGTTGTATGGGATACAAGCAGTCTGGACATGGGCAGCTACCTGATTAAAGCCACAATGACTGATACAATTGGTAACACTGGCTCGGATCAGATTACTGTAACCGTTGTCCCTGAGGGAATAGTTCTCTATCCCGGCTGGAACTTCATATCAGTCTACTATGTACTTGACAATTCAAGCGTGGATTACGTGCTTGATGGGGTCACTTATGACGCAATAACCTACTGGAACGCCTGTTCAGGCACGTGGGAAGCAGTTGACAGCATCGAACCACTCAAAGGTTACTGGATAAAGGTATCATCAATGCAGACAATTGTCAACATCGAGCATGGACCCGGAACACCGCCGAGCATTCCGCTATGTGAGGGCTGGAACGCAATTGGCACGCCTGTAGGAACATCAATGGATGCAGAAACGATATTCCTCAATGTTACTCTGGACGAGGACTATGATGTATTATGGAAGTGGGATGCAGCAACGCAGGACTACAATCTATATGGATACAACTGTAATGTGTTCACCGAACCTTCCTGCCCGCTATTCCCCGGAACATCAGATGAGCATGTGACAACAGAGGAATTTGTGATGGATCCATTCTTGGGATACTGGATGAACGTCGTTAATGCTGCAGAACTATCGGCTCCTGAAGGGTAAAAATTTTAAAATTTTTTTAATATTTTATTTAAGGTGGTAGAATATGGGAAAACAGAATATAAAAAAAGCAATCCTGATCAGCATTCTTGTACAGATACTGATTCTTGCCTCACTGACGGATGTGATTGCAGCTGCCCCGAAACTCCCGATGTTCTTACATGGGGAGGTCATCAACTCTGACACTTCGTGGAAAGCTCCCGAAGGCACACTTGTTATTGTCAGAACTGATAAGGGAGAAGAGTTTCAGGACACGGTTGACAGTAACGGAAGATATGGAGAGCCGGCAAGCGATAGACTTGTGGTTCAGGAATGCAATTCTTTTGAGATCTTCGTAAAGATTGGCGATTCAGAGATAAGTATGGGCAATCAAAAATGGCAATCTGGAGCGGTTGAAGAACTCGAACTGAGATACTCGCTGAAAGACATGCAGGGAGAAATAATAAGAAAGATAACTCCCACAACGTATCCCAGCAGAGGTAGAACTGTAACTCCGCCCACTGAGTCCCCCGAGGTTACGAGTGAGGAGAGTAACTCAATTGTAGAGGGCAGCACAAAAGCAGGTACTGGAGAGGTTCAAAGTTCTGATGAAGAACTAACGTCCACATCCCCGTCCGATGTTGCTCAAGAGCAGGAACATCAGAATACAGTTGAATCTCCATGGTGGCAGCAACCAACAGCGTCAATTATGATAGTCGCAGTCGTTATAGGTATTATTGCTGCAATCACGTATCTATCAAGAAAATAAACCAAATTTTATTTTTATAGCCCTATTCAGATTAAAATAGAAGCAAGTCAGCAAGGCTGACCTTCATTCCCGTGACACTCAAAAAGGTTTACCCGCATCAACTACTGTTTTAACAGCGATATTTCAATGGTGGAGACATTCATTTTCCTTCCCTGTTCGGATGATAGCTCCTCCGTGTCAACCTTTATATCTTTGACATTCACATCCGGCATGAATCTATTCCTTATCACCTCTGCAACATCTACAGCCCTACCAATTGCTCTACCCCTCGCCTTTAGTACAATCTCACTGTCTGCTTCGTTCAATTGAGCCATAGCTGCAAGAACATAGCTCATTACAGGTTTATTCCCAACATAAATGGTCTGTTCATCTGACATAGTGGTTCACCCCATTGAGCGTGAGTATTACCAAATTTAAGCTTTGCTAATTTTTCCCGTTATGTCTTCGCTTCATTATTCAATGGAATCTCACTTTTTTGACCTTATATTCTGCTCCGCAGAAATCCATTCTCAATATTCCTTTATAGCCGCCCACACTGTTGATGTATCCTTTCTTTGGAGTTAATTTTGAGAAACAAACGTCTTTTTGCGGTTCGTAGATGTATGGGACTATCTTGTCATCTTCCCGCACAAGCACGATGTTAAAGACATGCCCCATATTATTTATGTATCCAAAGGCAACTCCCACCGAAAGACCATATTTCTCTGTGATGTTCTCTGCAAACTCAGAAGCGAAATGCAGGCAAACATAATAACCAAGCTGGTAAGGGCGCCTATCTGTTGAATCCTCACTCAAAATTTTTTTCCAGCTTTCATAATCGGTGTAAGTAAGTTTTCTTGAACTGTAGTAATAATTGAAGGTAGTTGAAATTCCATATTCCTTCAGAATTTTTTTTACTTCTGATTTTGATATCTCATGAACCTGGGGACTGAACTGCTCTATGACTTCTTTAGGCTTTTCTTCCGGTTCAGACTTTAAACAGACTTTTTCCTTTGATTTCCAGTATTTAATGACTTCATTCAGCTCATCTTTTGTGATATTTCCGTCAAAGTATTCACTTATCGCTTTAACGACCTCTATTTTATCAATCAACTGATTCTGGTTCTCGTCGTAATCACAGACCTCGGCTTTTGCCACAGCTATCGTAAGCAAAATGATGCATACACTCAGCAATTCGAATTTCATGAGCGATGATAGTAATAATAGTAATAATAACTTTTGGTAGAAGCTCAAATAATGAGGGGATTTGGAAAAATATAAAACTTTTGGCTGTAGAGTCTGTTTACAGGTAACACGTAGCATTATTTTACAAATTTACCCGCCAAACGAAATCTCTGACGCCATTTCTCGATTCAATGAATACTCTGGATACACGGGTCTGAGTATGACTGGATATTAGCAGGACTGTAAAAAGTATCAACCTGCAGAAAAACTTAAAACATCTTTTTGTATATACTGAGTGTGAAAAAAATCTTACCGGTAATTTGCCTGCTGATACTCGTGCAGTCATGCAGTGCGCAAACCACAAATACTCAGGACATAACGGTCAGCATCAGAGCAGATTATACTCTAACATCAACAGAAAAAGTCAAGGATACATTTGTACTGAAGTTTAAGAATCTGGGTGAGAATACTACAAGGCTAACTTTGACTCTCCCTCTGGGAATGTTTGTTGAGAATTTTGAGATAAGCGACAAACCCGAAGGTTTTGTAAAATATAACGTTGTCGAACTCAATAACACCCGATTTCTCCTGCTCGAGATTGATAAAGTAATGATTCCTTTTGAGGAATACAGTATTTTTATTGAAGGTGAAGTCTCAGGGCTGACTCGCAGAGTAGGAGAAGACTCTTACAGATTTTATGCCGTTGAATACCCTGAATACTTCCAGACTATCGGACTTTCAGTTGATTCAATACTTATGTCCGTTAATTTTCCTCAAAAGTTCTTCACAGCCTACAGAATAAGCTCAGTCAGTTCAAACTCTCAGATTTTCTATACTCCTTACAACAGTGTTGAGAAAATCAGCTGGAACTTCATAAATCCCAGAAATCAGGTTGTTGCTGCCGTTGAATTCGATAGAATGCTCAATTTTATGACCCTCAACATTCTCGGTGGCTTCTTAATTGTTGGCGCTTTTTTTGCCCTTCTGATTATGTCACAGAGATCTGAAGAAAAGTACAAGAGAATGAAGATTCTGATGGGGACGCCGTGGGGAGGAGATATTGTTTCAAAGTTGAGGGAGATACTCAGTAAGGCTGAAAAAGAAGTCCTGATAACATCACCTCACATTTACTATACTGACTGGCTTACTGCTGAATTGAAACCGATAATAGCCAGAGGAGTAAAGGTAAGACTGATTACATGGCCGAGCTACGAGAGGAGGACTTTCAGAAATCTTGAAGATGTTGTGGAAGATAGAAAGCAATTTTTCACGTTGAGAAGATTTCTCGAGATGTTTCCAGAGGGAACTGTAAGGATGAACGACAACATTCATGCAAAGCTTGCTGTTGTTGATGAGAAAGAGGTACTGATAACGACGGCAAATCTTACTCAAACTGGATTGTGGGAGAACTTTGAGACAGGATACTGGGCGGAGAACGAGAAGCTGGCACAACAGGCTAAAGACTTCTTCGAGATAGTCTGGAACTCCAAGGAAACCATTGAGCTTGATGAAACAACTCTCGACCCCAAGATTGCGTGGGCACAGATAATGGATTTGAAGGGGAGTTATGAGGATGTTGATAGATGATATTGGCAGCTTCCCTCTTCCAAAAGGAATTGTGAGAGAATGGGTCTGCAAAAATCTCGAAACGAAAGAATATGAGGAGATGGTTCAGAGGGCATTCCTGATGAAAGTTAATGCAGGAGTTGAATGCCCGAATTATCCACAGTTTCAGGAGATGAATGAACAGTTCATGAGAATCATTCGAAATCCCGGATTTCAGGAGGAGGCATATCTTGTCATGCGAGAATATGCTACCATTCCTGAGGTGAAGGCGCTCGAGAACCTGAGATATGATGGGATGGTCAGAGTATGCATTACAGGACCTTTTGAACTTTATCTGAAGGAATTTGGGCCAGTGATATATGACGATATTCTTGATAATATTGCAGAGTCTCTCTCACGGTTTGCAGAGAACGCAATAAAGTCAGGGCTGAATGTTAAAACAATCAGTATTGATGAACCGAGTCTTGGAACAAATCCGGAACTTCAACCAACTGAGGAGCAGCTTCAAAGGGCTTTCAATCACTTTCGGTTCGATGCTGACATCCAGATTCACCTGCACTCTCCCTTGTTTTATACATCCCTTCTTGAAATTGATGAAATTGACGTGTTTGGAATTGAGGCGGCGAAAGAACCGGCTGTGCTTGACTCTATAGATGAGCTCGATTTAGAAATTTACGGGAAGAGGTTGAGAATCGGCGTTGCAAGAAGCGATATTGACTCAATTATTGCTGAATTCAATCAGATTCATGGGGTCAATGCCTGGCAGGATGCAGGATTGATTGAGAAGGCGATTAACGAACTGGAGAGTGTCGACACAATAATTTCCCGGGTTAAGAAAGCTTATGATAATTTTGGTGACAGAATAGCTTACTTTGGTCCGGACTGCGGGCTTTTCAGCTTTCCAGCTCAGGAATTAGCCTGCATTCTTCTGAAGAATATGAGTGAAGCAATAAAAAAGTTCCGTGATGAACTATGGACTACCTGAACTTCTTCATCACATCCTTTACCACAATTTTTGTCATAGTTGACCCTCCGGGCAATATTCCAACATTTTTATCGATCACCGAGAGCTTCGGTCCAAAAATACGCAATACGATTTCCAAGAAGTCAACATTAATTGCATGTGGGATTCTGCTGACATTTGCTGTGAGTGGAAATATGCTCCTCAGCTTCTTCAAAATCTCCATTGATGGTTTGAGGATTGCAGGTGGAATACTGCTTTTTGCAATCTCCATAGACATTCTCATGGGCAGCAGAAGGAAAGAAATCTATGCACACAGGAAGGTTGAGAGTAGTGATATTGATTCCGTTGCTGTCTTCCCTATTGCTTTACCACTTTACACAGGTCCGGGGGCAATAACAGCAACAATTGTACTCTCAAACGAGGCAACAAATCTGCAGATGAAAGCAATTGTAATTTTGAGCATACTTGCTGTCTATGCAATAGTAAGGCTGACACACATCTACAGTAACCTGATTATTCGCATTCTTGGAAGCAGCGGGTCAAACATAATAGCCCGCCTCATGGCAATATTTCTTGCAGCAATAGCAATTGAATTTATTTTTACTGGCTTGGAAGGTAAAATGGCAATGTTATTGATTTAGCGATTATAGGGCGATGTCATCAGCTTTCTGATTCTCTCCGCCGTCTTCTTACCGATTTTAGGCACCTTTATCAGTTCCTCTTCCGATGCGGTGGCAATTTTCTCTATCGTATTGAGACTTTCCAGCAAATTTTTCGCGATAACTGGCCCAATACTGGATATTGAGGCGACAATGTATTCCTGTTCCTCTCTGAGGCTTCTCTTTGATTTATCTGAATGCAGACTTACCTCCCTCTGCTTGATTTTCTGCTCTCTTGTAGCAATTGATACTATCATTTCTGCAGTCTCATCCGAATTCGATGTGAAGAGAATTGGAATTCCGAAATCGATTGTAATTGCTGCAATAGCGCCTCTTATTGCGCTCGGGTGAACAGCACGTTTGTAAAGGCTATCACCTTCAACAATCAGGATTGGTTTTTGATATGTTCTTCTCATCCTGAAAAGCTGATTGAAGAGTTTTTCTTTCTTAATCAGACTATCGATGAAGTCGTTTACAGTCTTTCTCTCTATTGCAACTCTATCACTGACAATATAATCTGCAACATCAAGATTCCCCGTTTTGATTCCGACACCCATGTTAAATAGCTTCTTAACCACTCCGGATTTCGCTTCTCTCGAATCAGCATAAATCAGAACTGAAGGTGAGTGAAATTCTTCAAGATTTTTCTGCTTCTGGACTTTTGTTCTGTTCAATAATGAATCTCGCAACTCGTAAAGCCTCGAATACATCATTCTCTCCTTTCGAATGCTCGAGTAGTAGTATCCTTCATCTCTTGTTCCCTTTGTCATTAAAACTACGATTCTACCTCTTTTTGCTCTTCCAGTTCTCCCTCTACGCTGGATGGCTCTTATCTCCGAAGGAACAGCCTCATAAAATACCACCAAATCTGTCGCAGGGATATCAAGTCCCTCTTCTCCAACCGATGTTGAGACAATAACATTGAATTCACCACTGCGGAATTTGTTCAGAATTTCGACCTGTTCTTTTTGCTGCATACCTTTGTCGTCAACTCTGCTCGCCTGTCCGATAAATTTGGATACTTTCAACCCCTCCACCTGTGCGAGCTCGTTTGATAGCATCTCAGCAGTATCTCTGTAATTTGCGAAAACAATAATCCGGGAATCGGGATTTGAGTAAATCTCATTCCTGACTATTTCTCTCAATTTCTTTAATTTGGGGTGGTCAATTTTGCATTCAAAGGTTTTTAACATGGCATCTCTGAAAGTAACATCGCCGGCAATCTTTTTAGATGCTTTACTGCTTCCTCTCGAGTGTGCTTCTGTCATAAGCCTTTTGAGGTAATGCTTGAGAGCTTCGAGACCCTGAGTTTCAATCAATTCCACAGCATGTAGAATCTTCATTATCTCAGCAAGGATTGAAACCGCATCATAGTATCTCGAATCTCTTGTCTCAGCCGCTTCGCTCTGCATCATCTCCTGAACTGCTAACAGCTCCTTTTTTGATGCATTTTCGAAATCTATGCTTATCAAATCCAGCTTTTTTAACCTCTCGTACCTCATTCTAAGAGCGTCAAGAAACTTCTTTCTTATCTCACCGAGTTCAGCCGGCATCTCAACCTTTATCCATTCAATATCCTTTTCATGAACGTATGGTTTAACATCTCTGTCGAATTCTGTTCTGATTTCAATTTCTTCAATTCCAAGGTTCTGAGCAACTTCTCTGATTCTTTCAACATCACTTCCCGGAGATGCGGTTATCGCTAAAATGAGTGGACTTTTACTCTGCTCGAAAAATTTCTTTGCAATGAAAACGTAAGCATAGTTTCCAACTGCTCTGTGTGCTTCATCAAAAGTGATGTGAATAAAACTTTCAAGGCTTATTCTTCCTGCTATTATGTCATTTTCAATCACCTGCGGCGTTGAGACAACAATGATAGCATCTTCATACATCTCTGCCCTTTTCTCCGGTAGGATTTCACCGCTAAGGCTGATTATTTTTTCTGGTTCAATATTAAGCACTCTTCTCAAAAACTCAGCATGTTGCTCTACAAGCGGTTTTGTGGGGGCAAGAAACAGAACTTTGCCCTCTGTATTATGCAAACGTGATGCTATAACAAATGCTGCTACAACTGTCTTTCCCAAACCCGTGGGAAGGATGACAAGGGTGTTATGCATTAAAGCTGTAGCAGCAACGGAAATCTGATACGATCTCCTCTCTATTGTTTTTTCTTTGATGAGAGGATGTGAGATATATTCTGGCATTATAATGACGAGTTTGTTAAAGTTAAAAAATATTTTCAGTTTTTTTTTTGCTATCAATCTTTGCGAATATCGGGTTTAATGTCAAGAACTGGTGTCCCATCAAACATGTCGATTCCTTTAACGTAGATTATGTTATCCTTCACATCAAGCACATCCAGAACTGACATTCCGATGGGATTTGGCCTTAATGGAGAACAGGTGCTGAAAACTCCAAATTTTCTGTCTCTGTGTGGAGGTTTCTGCACGAGGGATGGTGGATTGAATTCAGGACTCTTGTGGAAGTGAAAGATTACAACAATTCTATCACCCGATTTTATGTCTCTTATTCCTTCTCTGTACTCTTCATTGATTACTATTCTTCCTTCAACCTCTGAGACAGTCCAGTGGCGAGGGATTTCCTTTGCTTCTGTTCTAATGTAGCCTACTGGCTTTAGAATTATTTCCATCAATACTGCTGCGGTTAACAAAGTTTAAAAATCTTTATTTTTCTATACATCAAAATAGCATCCTCTTTAATTCATCCCACATATCGTCAATCCTTCTTCTTGTTTCTTCGTCCATCTCAACAGCATCTGGCCATTCTCTCTCAAAACCCTCCTCTTTCGACTTCACGGTAGCATCTATCCCAAGCTTCCCTCCAAGATTTGCTCTGTATGTGGAGTGGTCAAGGCTGTCAATGGGAGAGTCAGGAATTATCACAACGTCCCTTGCTGGATCGAATCGGCTTGTTACAGCCCATAAAACTTCATTCATGTTCTGAACATTGATGTCATCATCTACCACAATCACAATTTTTGTGAGACTGAGCATCCCCATTCCCCATAAAGCGAACATAGCCTTCTTTGCATGCCCCGGAAATCGCTTTTTGATTGAAATGATGGCAAGGTTGTGGAATGCTGCTTCAACAGGCAGGTTCATATCCACTATCTCAGAATTTATCATTCTGATGATTGGCAGAAAAGCTCTTTCAGTTGCTTTTGCAATCCATCTGTCCTCCATTGGCGGCTTGCCAACAACTGTTGCATGGTAGATTGGATTCGCTCTATGAGTTATCGTGGTGATATGAAAGACAGGATATGGCTCAGGTGGAGTGTAGTAGCCGGTGTGGTCTCCAAATGGGCCTTCTGTCCTGAATTCGTTTGCTTTCACATAACCTTCCAGCACGATTTCTGCATTTGCTGGCACTTCTAAATCCACAGACTCGCATTTGACCATCCTGACTCTCTCCTTCCTTATGAAGCCTGCAAACATGAACTCGCTGACGTTCTCAGGAAGTGGGGCTGTTGAAGCATACAACACAGATGGCTCAACTCCAATCGCAACAGCAACCTCCAACCTGTCTTCTCCCTTCTCAGCAAGCTGTTTGAAATGCAATGCACCATGTTTGTGGATTTGCCAGTGCATTCCAGTAGTTTTCTCATCAAATACCTGCATTCTGTACATTCCTGCATTCAGCTCTCCAGTCTCAGGACTTCTCGTTATCACAACCGGCAGTGTAATAAACCTGCCAGCATCCTGAGGCCAGCATTTCAGAATTGGAAACTTTCCGAGATCAGGTTCATCCACTACAACTTCCTTACATGCTCCTTTTTTTACCGTCTTGGGTATGAACGATGTGATCTCTTTAAGAACTCCAACACTCTTTAAACTCTCCATTATCGAAGCTGGTCTGACTTTTGTAAGGGCTACAAGCCTCTCCCCAATGTCTTCAAGATTCTGAACTTCCAATGCAACTTTCATTCTCTTTTCCGTCCCAAAGGCATTCATTAAAACAGGAATATCATATCCTCTGGGATTCTCAAACAGGATTGCCTTTCCTTCAGATTTTACAGTTCTGTCAGCAATCTCAGTCATCTCAAGAATCGGGCTGGTTTCATGCTTTATTCTTGCAAGCTCATCCTCTTCCTCAAGTCTTCTGATAAATTCTCTCAAATCATCGTAAGGCATAAGGGCATGGAAGCAATTAAGTTAAAAAAGGTTGTTAAATCAACAGGTTGTACATCCCAGTAGAATCATCTATAAACTCTGTTCTCCAGAGCCTTCACCCTCCTCACGAGATCATGTATAATGTCCTGTCTGGATTTGATTATTGAAAACTCGTCCTCAATGCGTTCCATTTTTTTAACGTTAAACTCAAAGCTTTTTGATATTTCTTTAAAGTTTGTCGATATGGTTTTTGCCTCATCCTTCAATCTTTCAAACTCTGACCGTGTTTCTTCTGCGATACTGTTTAAATAGCCATTGAATTCATCCTTCACCGAGCTTATCTGAGAAATTATCAGTTCTCTAAGTTCTTCAGACCTGTAATTTGATTCATCTATTTTCATTTCCAGATTGTCTTTTATTGAGTCAATTTTAATATAAAACTCATCAATACTTTTGGCCAGCTCCTCAATTCTTCTTCCCTGAAACTTCAAATCGTCCTCAAGATTCTCAACTCTGAAGGTTATACCTTCAATCAGAGACATAGATTCATCTCTGAATTCTTCCCTGAAGTCAGACAACTCTTTCCGGAGGATTGATACCACAAACTCTCTGAACTCTTCTCTGAAATCCTCGGAATTCATAAACTTAATTTGATTAAAATATAATTAGTTTTTCATCAGGTTGAATTACTTATCCACTATTCCACCCTCAGTTACCTTAAAGACAGCTTCACTCTCTGGAAGATGGGGGGAGTCTATCAACCTTGCCACCCTCAACTCACCTTTACTCTTTCTGAGATAAATTCGAAATGTAGCCGTATGGGCAACAATATGACCTCCAACAGGTCGTGTTGGGTCACCAAAGAATGTATCTGGCTTTGCCTGAACCTGATTTGTCACAACAATTGCAGCGTTAAATAAATCACCGAAACGCATGAGGTCGTGCAAATGGCGATTCAACTTCTGCTGTCTGTCTGCAAGTGTTCCTCTTCCCACATACTCTGACCTGAAATGTGCCATCAGAGAATCAACAACCATTAATTTTACCTCTCTCCCATCTTTCTTCAGCTTATTTGCAAGCTCTTTTGCGTTATCTACCAGAAGCATCTGATGGTTTGAATTATAAGCCTGGGCAACGTATATGTTTTTCAGAATTTCATTCGAATCAAGACCTCTTGCTTCCGCCATCTGAATTATTCTTTCAGGCCTGAACGTGTTTTCGGTGTCTATAACAACAACAGCCCCATTCAGCCCACCCATCTCCACAGGTTGCTGGACGTTGACTGAAAGCTGGTGGCATATCTGGGTTTTTCCGGAACCAAATTCTCCATATAGTTCCGTAATAGATTGTGTCTCAACACCACCCCCGAGTAGTCTGTCGAGATCCTCGCTACCTGTTTTTATTTTTCCGACCTTTCTCCTCCTTTCTAAAATCGCTTCACCACTCTCAAAACTGCCCACATTTGCCATATTTCTCGCTGCAGAGATGATTTTTGAAGCTGTAGACTCACCAATCTCTGCAGCTGTACTCAGTTCGGAAGGTGAAGCAACAGCAACAGCCTCAATTGTCGCAAAACCTGCATCTCTTAGCTTTTCAGCAATTGCGGGACCGACACTTGGCAAATCTTCGAGTTCTATCTCATTGATTTTATTACTATCTTCTTCCATCATATCACATTCCCCTTACTGTTAATAAATTTTCAAGTACCTTCCGTAATATGATGGTTCATGTAAAAATTACTTTTTGAGTGTCCTGAAAGTAACAATATATAATTGTGCTGAGGCCGTTCAATTTTGCTACGTTCGTGGTTTTTTAAATCTTTGGACGCTGGATTATGCCGCTTCTTTTATATACATTGAAAGGGTTGACTGTGGAAAGTAGTCTGTGTTTTTTGGAATGAAAAAGTCACATGTCTCCACACCTTCGAATTCCAGAGCTACGAGAGGATTTTTCCGCTTATAATTCCCTATCGCCTTGCAGAACCAGTATCCTACTCTAATGTAACAATTTTTGCACTCCTTACAGGTTGCCATCGTACTCATAATTACATTATCATCTGACTATTTAGAAATGGTGAAAAAGAATTGATGAGGATGATAATAAAAATTCTAAAAATGATGTCAGGAGAGTTATCCCTTCTCCTCATCTGAGTGTTCTCTCAGGATTTTATCAAGATAAAATGGATATCTTCCGGTTTTTTTCTTTTTTTCGGTTAAATTCTTTTCTTTTTCAGCTTCTGGGCACACAATATAATGGTAAATGGCTTTAGCTAATGCCTCTTTATTTGTATCCTCTCCTGTCTTCTTCTTAAGCTCTTTAAGCATCTCATCAGATATTCTTGTGGTAACTGTGACAAGCTTCTCCATCATTTTAATTCAACCTCTCAATAATAACTTGGCTTATTGTTAATAAAAAAATTATTAATAACAAAATATTATGCTAATAATCATCTAATAGAAACTCGATTAAACGTAATAGGTTTATCATCGTCCAGTAACTAAAGTAGGAAAAATAATTATTACCAATCTTTTTATCCAACGTGATGATTGACATAAGTCTCATCGAGAAATTCTATTCAAAGATGTTCACCATACCAAAAAAAAGAATCTCAGTCAGTCTGGGACTGATTACAATAGCCTTAGCTTCAATTCTGAACGGAACTGTCAGCAAATCATTCTTTGCGCAGAGATACTTTTTTCTCGGTTTTTTCATCATAATTTATCTTCTTCTTTCGAGAAAGTATATAGGGCTTGCTTTTAACAGTAGAAGAGTTTTTTTTCTATCATTCCTTGTTCTAATCTCAACTGAGGTGTTTGACTTCATCGCAATACACTTCCTGAACAGCTTCTTCCTCATAGTCATAGCTCCATCTTCAGCCACTGCATTACTGACAATAACTCTGTTCTTTACATCAAAAGCGTCTGAAAACAGGGTCATTTTCACCTCCATTGCAATATTTCTAACACTGTATCCGGTAAATTATCTTTACTCCTTTCAAGTCCCCCATAGATTTACAGCCTATGCACTGACAGTATTTGCGGGAATTCTGCTTGCATACATCTTCATAAGATTTCTGGACAGAGATTATGGTATTTTCAACACAAAAGAACTGTTAAAATCGTTTGTTCTCTTCTGGCTAACTTCAAAGCCTGAATATTTTGAAAAGGAACTCGAAAACGCCGGTAACGATAACAGGGGCTGGGTTAAGTGTCTGTCAATCGGTGATGTAAGACTGGTCTCCAATTCTTACCATCCGGGTCCAATCAGGAATATCGGTGGTGCTACTCTTGTAACTGAAATTCTCAGGAGAATTGACAACTCAATTTATCTCCATAGTGCTTCAAAACACGAAGACAATCCTGTAAGTGCAAAAGAGGTCAGGAAAATCGTATCTGCCATTAGTTGTTCGGGAAGTAGCATAAAAGCATACAAACCATACCGTATCGATGGGAGAAAGTTCCGCCTTGACGTCTATCCATTCAGCGATGTAAGCCTGTTATTTTTCAGTGGTAATGAAGCTATTGATGATATTCCTTCAATTCTGAACAATACTGCTGAAAATTACATGGGAGAATGCATAGTTGTCGATGCCCATAACGCCCATCGGGAGAATTTTGACATCTCTGCTGAGGACTTTTATGAGCTTGAGAACCTAATCAGACAGGCAATCGAAGTTGAAACCGAGGAAAGCGATATTGAATACTTTTTTTCAAGAAAAGAAATCTCCACAGAGACTCTTAACTGTGTTGCAGTCCTCTTTTTAAGATATGGAGAAGAGATGCATTCCATCATTATGTTTGATGGAAATAATATCATAAAGGAGTTCAGAGACGATGTTGAAAGGTTGGGAATGCAGAATGGTTTTAGAACTGTCGTAATCTCAACAGACAATCACTCAAGGACTGGTATTTCGCCGAAAATTGGTTATAAGCCGGTGGGTAGCATGGAGGATAGAAAAAAAGTCATGCCTTATTTACAGGAAGTATTTCAGAGTGTTTGTTTTCAGAAAGCAAATCCATCGTATTCTAAAAACGAATTAATTGTCAGAACAATGGGTAAGGCTTTTTTTGATGAGGTGGAAAAAGCATTCAGGGTTCTTGGTGAGAAGGCTCTGTACCTGCTTGGCGTGGTCGTCTTCTCCCAGCTCATTATCGCATTCCTTCTTGGATTACTCGTCCTCTGATGAAGTTATTCCCTGATCTTTAATTCGAGTCTATATCCCCGGGCTTCTACCAAATCTGGATGGTTTTTGAGTGTTTTCGTAGATTTTCGAGATTGCAAAAATCGTCCCCTTCATACTTTTCTGGAGTCTTTCGAGACTCTTCCTCAGATCATCTTCTGCCCGCCTTCGCTCTAAGGAACTGCCAAGAATTCTTGAAAATACCTTCAACAACATCAGATCTTCATCACTCCACAGCTCATTCTGTAAAACGTTGAAGAAACAGAGTAATCCACCGGGTCTTTCGTCTATGTAAACGGGCAATCCAACAAAGGATTTGACTCCAAGTCTTTCGAATTCACTCTTCCCAGAGAATTCTTCGATGGCAGATGTATCTTCAATGCATATCACCTCTCCGGAATTTATTCTGTCAATCAGCCAATGAATGTCTTTTGCTCTTAATTTAATGAAGCATTCCTTTTCTGAAATTTCTCTTTTATCAGTCCATGTGTTTGTGCATTCGAGAATGGTTTCTCCTTCTCTGAATATAAAAAATGAGGCATTAGATGCTCCAATTAGAGTATTAGACAAAACATTTTTAACCAATAACTACAAAATGGCTACATGGGACGAAAACCTGAAAAAGAAGTTGTTAAGTGGTTAACTGCAG
>MTMJ01000016.1 GCA_002010045.1 Archaeoglobus sp. JdFR-22
CCCGTTTTAAGGTTGCACCCGCCGAGAGGCGGTCTAAAAAATATAAAGTGGCAGTTCAGCAGAGGAGAGCTTGGATATCAGGGAGAAAACATCAATAAACTCCTCAATAAAATGAGGTGAATTTTATGCCAAAGAAGAGAGTTAAGAAGTACAGGGGATCTGGTTCCTGTGGTGGCGGTTCAAGAAAAAATAGAAGGGGGCGAGGTAACAGAGGCGGCTCAGGGAATTCTGGCCACCTCAAGCACAATTACCTGAGAACTATAAAATCAGGGCAGTTAATTGGAAAATATGGCTTTTCAAGGCCTGAAGTTGTTAAGAAAGAATACAGATACAGGCAGAATCTTTATCGAGTTCTTAGGGATTTACGTATGGAAGGCAGGATTGATTATGACCTTTACAGGTATCTGCTATCAAAATCAGAATTAAATGTTGGGGACATTGAAGAAGTGCTGGAGAAACTTAAGGACACTGATTTCGTTACTGAAGAAGGAGGTACTTTAACCCTGAACCTGTCAGAACTTGGATTCCAGAAGCTGCTCGGAAATGGCAATATTTCAAAAGAAATAAATGTTAGAATCAGCAATGCAACTGAGAAAGCCATTGATAAGATAGAAAAAGCTGGAGGGAAAGTAATAACGGTGGAAGAATGATTAATGAGGTAATCAGAGGACTCCAACCTTATTTCGAGAGAATTCCGAGTGTGGCGAGACCCAAGGGGCATGTATCGTTTAAAGAGAAGCTCTCGTGGACAATTGGAGTTCTACTGTTATATTTTGTTCTCTCTAATGTTCCTGTTTTTGGTCTCTCTCCAGAGTCTATTGATATATTTGAGCAATATCGTGCATTTTTTGCTGGTGCGACAGGTTCTATAATCGCACTCGGCATAGGTCCCATAGTCACTGCATCAATTATCCTCCAGTTACTGGTTGGAGCTGGAATAATTAAACTCGACCTCACGAAACCTGATGACAGAGCAGCATATCAGGACTTTCAGAGATTTCTTGTTATAGTAATGATTATCATTACTGCAATACCCCAGATACTGGGTGGTTTTCTTTTACCGAATCTTGACATCGCATCTACATTAGGTATATCTCCGGGCTTGATATCTTTTATAATCTTCTTTCAGCTTTTTATTGGAGGTATCCTGATTGTGTATATGGATGAGGTAGTATCAAAATGGGGTATCGGTAGTGGTGTTAGCCTTTTCATTCTTGCAGGCATTTCTCAGGGAATAATAACCGGACTATTCAACTGGGTTGCGCCCGATCAAGGAATGCCGCCCGGTTTAATTCCGAGGTGGTACTGGATTTCACAGAATATACCGACCGAGCAGTTAATGTCCTTTAATGGATTTGGGTATCTATTCGTAGAAGGTGGAATCCTTGCTTTGATTACCACAGTCATAATTATTCTGCTTGTTGTTTTTGCGGAGGGTACAAGGGTTGAAATCCCGCTCGCTCACTCACTTGTGAGGGGGGCAAGAGGAAGATTTCCTATAAAACTGATTTATGCGAGCGTTCTTCCAATGATATTTGTTGGCGCTCTGCAGGCTAATATTACTGTATTTGGATTTATCCTGTATGAGAGAGGGTTAACGGTACTGGGAGAGTATGCTGGCACTCAACCAATATCCGGTATCATGTACCTTGTCTCACCCATATACAGTCCACATGACTGGGTTCCCTCCCTGGTGAGACAGAATCCGTATTTTGCAGAATTGCCTGACTGGATGATTTTCGCACGTTTAATTCTCAACGCAATGGTTCTTGCGATTGGATGTGCTGTATTTGCGATATTCTGGGTGCAGACGAGTGGAATGGATGCGAGAAGTGTAGCAAACCAGCTTGCACGCTCCGGAATGCAGGTTCCCGGTTTCAGAAAGAATCCGGTTGTGCTGGAAAAAGTCCTCAATAGGTACATTCCAAAATTGACTATTCTCGGAGGTATTGCTGTTGGTTTGCTAACTCTGATTGCAAACATGCTTGGAACGATAGGCGGTGTAGGTGGAACAGGATTGCTTCTTGCAATCAGTATAGCCTATAGATTGTATCAGGATTTAGCCAAAGAACAGATGACAGAGATGCATCCTATGATCAGGAAATTACTGGGTGAGGAATGATGAAAAAGATGGCGAAGGACTTTATCCAGAGGTTTTTCCTCAGCCTTGGTATCGTTTTCCTTTTTGGAATTATCATCAGTGAGGATTTCAGAAATGGTCTGGCTGAGGCAGTCTCTCCAGTTCTTGATCCTGTTTACGAAGCATTGCCCATTCATGCGGTCATCTTCATTCTTGCGATAATTACTGCCACTTACACGACAGTGATTCAGAGATATTCAATCGATTTTCCAAAATTCAAGGAAATACAGAAAAAAGTTATGGAATTCAATAAAGAGTATATGGATGCAGTCAAAAAGAACAATCAGTATAAAATTAAGCAGCTTGAACCAAAGAAGGCAGAAATGCAGAAGCTTCAGGGAGAAATGATGGGAATGCAATTCAAACCAATGTTCTACTCTGGAATCGTCACAATACCTATATTCATGTGGCTATGGATTAAAACACAGAATAATGCAAGTATTTTAGTTCCATTCCATAAAACAGCAATTCACATCAGCGACCCGTTTATTCCTTTTCTGCCGTTTCCATGGTGGATTTTCTGGTATCTTCTGTGCTCGATTGCAATCAGTCAGGTGATAAAGAAAGTATTCAGGCTGGGATAGCTGGATGAGAATTACAATTTCTGGCTTACCGGGTAGCGGTACAACCACAGTTGCCAGAATGCTTGCATCACAACTCGATTACAGGTTGATATCAGCAGGAGAAATTTTCAGAGAGCTTGCAAGGAAGAAAAACTATTCCCTTGAGCAGTTCAGCAAGATTGCAGAGAAGGACTCAGAGATAGATACTTACATAGACAGAATGCAGAAGGAAATGGCAGAGAAAGAGGAAAATGTTGTGGTAGAAGGCAGACTCTCAGGCTGGATGATTGAAGATGCTTTCAAGGTTTTTATTTTTGCCGACCATAATGCAAGATTTTCAAGAATTGCCAGAAGAGAAAGCAAGGATATAAATCAGGCAAGGGACGAGACCCTCAGGAGAGAAGAATACGAAAGAAGAAGATACAGGAAGTTTTACGGGATAAACATCGATGACTGGAGTATATATCACCTTATTTTGAATTCTGGATACTTTGAGGCGGGCAGGATTGTTGATATTATCCTTAATGCCATCAGTTCCGGGAATCTGGAGTGATGTTCTCTTTAAAATCACATCTACGGGTTGACAGCAGGCAAGCACCTACCAATCTCGACAGACTTTCTTGCCGCACCAATAACAAACCTTCTTGCTTTTTTACAGGCTGAATATAGCTCCATATCCTCAGCGAGGAAACAGGCTAAAGCAGTGCTGTAAACACAACCTGTGCCGTGAACCTCACGTGAATGAAATCTTCTGCCAATGGTGTGAAATTCCTCTTTTTTTGCATCATAAACAACATCTCTGCCATTAATGCCCGTAACAACAACAGAAAACCCATCAGAAATTGTTTTCGCAGCATTTTTTGCAGAACGCATATTTTTTATTTTCATTCGAGACAGGACCTCAGCTTCGTGGACATTGGGGGTGATTACGTCACAGATACTCATCAACTCCCTGTATGCTCTTACAGAGCCGAGCCTGTAACCGGTAGAGGATGAAATGACCGGGTCGAGGACAACAGGCTGCTTAAAATGCGAAAAACGACTCTGGATGATTCTGGCAGTTCTGACATCTGGCACAACTCCAACCTTAACCGCAGAAAATTCAACGTCTTCGAGGACGGATTCTAACTGATTTTCAACATACTCCCCTAATATTTTAACACCGGAAACTTCACAGGTATTCTGGAAAGTCAGAGCGGTAATTACAGAGCATGCATGAAAACCAAGGCTTCGAGCAGTTTTAACATCTGCATGAATTCCAGCTCCACCAGAGGTGTCGAAACCTGCTATGGACAATACTGCTTTCATAATTCAAGTAATATGGACTTTCTATAAGCCTTACTGATGTTATTCGATTTTTCTCATCAACAATCCTGAGAATTTGTAACTTCTGATGTAGAAAAGACTAAAATACCATTAGAACAATCCTTCCAGAAAAGGTGTGAGTAAATATGATTTCGGATGGTATAAAAGAAAAAGCCCTTGATCTCGCAAACGAGATAATGAAAAGTGAAGAGTATATTGAGATGAAAGCCAAAGAGGAAATTTTCGCTAACGATACGGAAGCTCAGGCACTTGTTGAAGATTTTAAGCGAAAACAGGAGGAATTTATGCAGAGGAGAATGACAGGTGAGATGGATCAGGATTTAATGGATGAACTTACGAGAATTCAAAATGAACTGAATGGGCTTGAGAGCCTGAAAAATTTTGCAAACTCATACACTGAATTTGCCCGAACCCTCGGTGAAGTTGTTGATGTAATTGGCAGAGAGATAAAGTTTGACTTCAGGGAAATATATCGAAGCTGTAGCTGCTAAAAGACATAAACGGCCTCATCAAACTCCTTTAGTATTGGAAAGATTTTTTAATAAATCCAGATTCCATGTCTTATGAAATCTTCAAGAATCAGTGGTTTTTATAAGCTCTCATTTCAGGAAAGACTAAATAAAGTGAAAGAATTTGCAAATTTAACAGACGAGGAGGTAGCATTTATCTCAAAGACCGGAAGCCTTGATATGGGTGTTGCAGACAGGATGATAGAGAATGTTATCGGCACGTTTGAGCTCCCTATGGGTATTGCAACAAATTTTCTCATAGATGGTAAGGACTATCTCATTCCGATGGTGGTTGAGGAGCCAAGTGTAGTGGCAGCAGCAAGCAATGCAGCAAGAATGGCAAGAGCAGGAGGAGGATTCCTCACAGCATCCACTCCTCCCCTCATGATCGGTCAGATTCAGCTTGTGGACGCAAGAAACCCACATTCTACACGACATGAAATACTGAGAAACGGGGATGAAATCATTAAAATCGCAAATGAGCAAGATCCAGTTCTCATAAAATATGGAGGAGGTTGCAGGGATATTGAAGTGAAGGTTCTGAACACTGTAAGAGGGACAATGGTTATTGTGCATCTGGTTGTCGACGTGAGGGATGCAATGGGTGCAAATGCTGTGAATACCATGTGCGAGGCTGTGTCTTCTTTCATCGAAGAAATCACGGGAATAAAGCCCCGCCTCAGGATTGTTTCCAATCTTGCAAAATTCAGGCTTGCAAGAGCGAAGGCTGTTTTTGAGGGCGAAGTAATCGGTGGAGATGATGTCGTAGAAGGTATTCTCGATGCCTATGAGTTTGCAAGAGCAGACCCGTTCAGATGTGCAACTCACAATAAGGGAATTATGAATGGAGTTTCTGCTGTGGTCATCGCCACTGGAAACGATTTCAGGGCTGTTGAAGCTGGTGCCCACAGTTTCGCGGCGATGAAAGGTTATAAACCCCTGACAACCTATGAAAAAGATGTGAAAGGAAATCTTGTTGGAACTATCGAGATTCCTGTTGCTGTGGGAACAGTAGGGGGCTCAACTTCAGTCAATCCGATTGCAGCAACATGTCTGAAAATACTCGGGGTTAAGACTGCTGATGAGCTCTCAAGAGTCATTGCTGCAGTTGGACTCGCTCAGAACTTTGCTGCTCTGAGGGCTCTTGTAGCGGAGGGCATTCAGCGGGGCCACATGAGCTTGCATGCAAGGAATGTAGCCATGATGGCTGGTGCTACTGGGGAAGAAGTTGATAGAGTGGTGGAAATCCTGATAAAAGATGGTTCGATACGGATTGACAGGGCAAGGGAGATTCTCGAAGAAATGAGGTCGAAATAAACACATCTTCTGTTAGATGGTGGACAATGGAATACGAGTTTGACAGAAATAGTATTATGGAGAAAGTGAACTCAAAATTGCATCACCACTCCAGCTCAACTCCATTAAAAACAGGACCTTCAGAACAGACCATCAAACCATTTTCGAGGGCACATGAGCCACAAACCCCCATACCACATTTCATATATCTTTCGAGCGCAAATTCCACTTTTCTTAGAAGCTTATTTTCCTTAAAAAAGTCATATAATTTCCTGAGCATAATTTCTGGACCGCAGCAGTATATTCTTGAGTATCTATCAGGTCTATCCTCTACCTTCAAAAGATCAATCACATTCCCGTGAAAACCTGCTGACCCATTATCTGTTGAGATTTTTATGTTTTCAAACCTTCTATGGTTGATGAGCTCTTCAGAAGTTCTGACACCATACAGAATTTTAACTTCTCCTCCCCTGCCTATGATATAATCATGAAGATAGATCAGGGGGGCTATTCCAATACCACCAGCGATAAGTAGAGCTGTTCCATTGGGAATTGAGAAGGGCCTGCCCATCGGACCTTTTATGCCAAGTAGTTCTCCGGGCTGAATGTTGACCAGAGCTTCTGTTGTTTCTCCAACAGCCCTTACAGTAACTGAGTCTGGAGAGGAAAGACTCAGGGGTATCTCTTCATGTCCCGGGAGATTTAACATTACAAACTGACCGGGAAATGATCTGAAGCTAACGTTAAAGGTTACCGTAACAGTATCTTTACTGTGTTTTGTAACATTCTTGACTCTAACACTGAACATCTCATCACCCGTGAGCCATACCAATAATTTCTTTTAATGGTTCATTCTTTCTAACATAGGCAAGAAGACTCTCTTTGAGGCTGAAAAAAAGTTTATAGCTGTAAAAATGGGCAGAACCTATCTGAACCGCCTCAGCGCCCGCAAGCATGAACTCTACCACGTCTTTCCACGTTGTTATACCTCCAACCCCGATAACAGGGATTTTCAGATTCTCATATAAATCCCAGACACACTTCAATGCTATGGGTTTTATTGCTTCTCCACTCACTCCACCACTTATATTGCTCAGAACGGGTTTTCTGCTCAAAATATCTATACTCATACCTCTGATAGTATTTATCGCAACCACCCCATCTGCTCCACCCTTTTCCGCTGCTTTACCGATCTCCACAATGTCATTAACATTCGGAGAAAGTTTGGCAAAAACGGGTTTAGAAGTTGATTTCTTAACATAAGTTACGATTTCTCTGACAAGAGTGGGGTCACTACCCACCGCGAGTCCCACTTTCTCTGCATGAGGGCAGCTCAGATTGATTTCGAATGCATCTGCGAATGGGAAAAATGAAGTCAGGTGTGCTATCTCTTCAGGGCTTGAACCAAATAAACTAACAATAAGCGGGCACCCCCCTCTAAAGTTCTTTAGTTCTTTTGAGAAAACCTCTGCCCCGGGAGAGCTCAATCCAACAGCATTCACAAATCCATCCCCGTAGTTTATCAGTACGGGATTTCTGTAACCTTCCCTCTCCTCCGCCCCAACAGATTTTGTGACAACTGCTCCAGCGTTTTCTGCAATTCTGTTAAGAGAAGAAGAATAACTGCCGAGAATCCCGCTTGCGAGCATTAAAGGGTTTCTCATTTTAATTCCACACAGTTCAATGTCAAGCATCAATACAGGTTACCTCAATTGTTTTATAAAAACTTTGAGAGATTTCGATTGAACCGGACTCCCTACTGATTTCAAAAATATTTGAGTTTATAAAAGGCAATTAAAATATTTAAAGATTGAAATAATTAAGATTTATATTGAACACATCTTTTAATTTTCAAGTTCAAAATAGTAACCTATAAATCTGATGAAGAAAAAATCGGTATGCCGGTTGGAGAGGTTTGGTAGTTTGGAGGGTGGTAGCTTAAAATATACTCTCCAAACTATATTTTTATTTTCTGAGGAGTTGCTCCTCCTCGAAATTCATGAACTTCGAACTAAATCGACATACATATAATTTAACGTCATTTATTGATTTTCCTCAAATTAATTGAATGTTTCTGCAGGAATTTTATCATGTTTTCCCAGTGGCTTCCTTTCCAGTAAAGTTTTTTACAGTGTTCGCAATACCAGAGTTCATATTCCTCAGCAAGATCGTTCTCAATTCCTTCTTTTTTGAGAACTTCCCACTTTTCACTCTCGGCTGGAATGCGGAGAAATTCATTACATACGCTGCACCTGTCCATAACCGGTATGAATCTGACTCCAGTCGACTCAACCTCTTTTAACTGGTTTCCAACCTCATTTGATTTGATCAAAAATACATTTCTGTTCACCGATTTTGCTTTTTTGTAGAGTTCCTTATCCTTTGTGAGCAAAATTCTGTCATTAAAATTGGAAGCGAGAATATCATCCTCAAGCTCAATTTCTACAGGTAAATCTCCAACATAGAGCGTATCATATCCGGCAATTCTCAACCATTTCGCCAGTTTCCCCAGCATTCTGTCACAGATGAACTTCAAAGTCCATCCACCACCTCTGGTCAGAATTTTTAATAGCATCTGCAAGTATCTTTGAGGAATCAAATTTAAACTCAAGGTTCTCTACATAAACCATTGCCGACGGATACTGTTCTGAATATTCTTTTGCCTGTATGAGCAATTCGAGCTTATCTGCATCCTCAACAAAATCCATCAGGTTCTTTTCCGCTACAATAAACTCTTCAATACCGAGTATTTTTGCATGTTCTTCTTTAATTTCTTTATAATCTATACTCGCATACCTCTTTGCCATTTTATGCAGGTCGAGTGTCCTGCTCTCGTGTAAATCGTGAATGAGACCGAGAAAAGCAGCCTTAACAGCTTTATCATGACTGCCAGTCTCAATTTTTGTGATAATAAATGCAATCAATGCTGTCCTGAAAGAATGCTCTGCAACAGTTTCAGGCTCTTTAATACCGATTTTAAACCATCCAGACCTCGGTATCAGTTTCAGCGCTCCAGATTCAAATAAAAGTTTAGCAATATTTTCCATAGTCTGAGTAAACAATAAAGAATTTTAATCTTATCCTGCTTTAATGTTATCAGTGAAGACCGCAATCCGTCTGAATGAAGATAAAACCCTTGAAATTTTGCATGACCTGAAAGAAGGAATCTCTGGTGCGGCTATTGCAAAGAAACTGAATATTAGCAGGACAGCAGTATGGAAATCGATTGAAAAGCTCAGAAATGTGGGTTATGAGATTGAATCCTATCACAGAAAGGGTTACAGGCTTATTGCATCTCCAGAAATCTCCCCCTACTCTGTTGCGGAAGTCTGTCTGAAGACTGGCTTTAATGAATTTGTTGACGAGATTCATTATTTTAAGGAGACAGACTCAACGAATCTGAGAGCAAGAGAATTATCGAAGGACAGGGTTCTGTTAATCGCTGAGAGTCAGAAAAAAGGAAGAGGAAGAATGGGGAGAGAGTGGTTGAGTGACAAAGGCGGATTGTATTTCTCAGCAAATATCAAACCCGGAATAAGCATCGAAGAAGTTCCAAAAATTACTATCACGACTGGTGTTGCAGTGTGTGAAAGTTTGAAGTTTGCTTCAGCAAGATTAAAATGGCCCAATGATGTATTGATTAATGGTAAAAAGGTCAGCGGAATCCTCTGTGAGCTTGGTGGAGAAACAGATTCAGTACTCGTTACAGTGGGAGTCGGCATAAACGTAAAAAATCCTGTGGAGCTCAATGAAGCAATCTATCTCAGAGAAATAAAAGATGACATCACTTTATTAACAATTTTCGAAAATGTGCTCAAAAATCTTAAAAAGTACTACACCATGCTGTTCAGTGGAGAATGGAACAGAATCAGAGAGAGATGGAAGGAATTATCAGATATATTCGGGAGAGAGGTAAAAGTGAGGGTGAAGGGTAGAGAATATATTGGCATTGCGGTTGATCTGGATGCTGATGGAGGATTACTGCTGAAGGTGGATAGTAAAATCAAGAAGATATACTCTGGAGATTGTTTTTATGTATAATCTGGTTGGAGATTCTCCAGCAAAATAAAAATGAGGAGGATGGAATGCATCTCATTGTTTGCAGTAAAAAAGATACCGCATCACAGAACATAAAAAACCATTTAATCGAGCTTCTCAGTCCTGATAGGAGGAAGTTAAAATACTGTACTTTCTACGATGCTGGAGATACCGGTATTGCTGAAATTGAAGAAAGACTGATTTACGCAGATAATCTCGACTCGAAGCTGCAAAAAGAGCTGAATTTTGATGAAATTCTGTTTGCCTCGAGACACAGCAGTAAAGACGGAAGAAAAATATTCACAACGCATGTTTCCGGAAACGTTGCAACTGCCGACTTTGGCGGTAAGCCTTATTCTCTGGCGAAACCCTCTCCAGTAAGGATGAAAAATTATTGCCTCGCCCTGAAGAAAAAATTACCTGAGAAACCCGAGTTCTCCTTCACAATGGAAGTGACACATCACGGGCCCTCAGAAATCAGCACTCCCTCTGCTTTCTACGAAATTGGTTCTACAGAGGAGGAGTGGAAGGATGAGGCTGCAGGTAGAATCGTTGCAGAATCGCTTATAGAATCAATAAAAGATAGCAGAAGCGACTGGAATATTGCAGTTGGCATTGGTGGAACACATTACGCTCCAAGACAGACAGAAATCATTCTCAGCACAACATTCACATTTGGCCATAACTTCGCAAAGTACACATTTGAAGGATTGAACAGCAAAATTATAAAAAAAGCCATTGAGATAAGTAATGCAGAATTTATCATCATAGACGAGAAATCTATAAAATCAAAAATCAAAAAACTTGTTTCTGACGTCTCCAACGAACTTGGAATTGAGATGTTAAAATCCAGAGTCGTCAAAGCCGAATACAGGCTCTGATTTTATAATTCTCATGACTGAGATAAAAAACCTTAAAAATCTTCATGAAGGTTATGCTATATGAGACTTAAAGTTAAGAGTATCCCCCTCAGACTTGAACATTCCTCAGTTATGATGAATCCCGATGACGCTGCGGAGCTTGGATTGATTGTTGGTGATAGGGTAAAGGTCACATACGGCAAGAAATTCTGTGTGTCTGACGTTCACATCGCTATAGAGATGGTGGAGAGAGGTGAGATAGGTCTCTGTAAAACTGTGGGACCCTGTGAAATTCATATTCCGGAAGGGGTTGAGGTTGATGTCAAACCTGTTTCAAAACCAAAATCCGTTGAATACATCAAAAAAAGGATGAGGGGAGAAAAACTCACCAAAGATGAGATTTATGCCATCATTAATGATATTGTTGTTAATATGCTGACAGAGGTGGAGTTAACAGCGTTTGTAATGTCAGATTATCTGCTGGACGTTGATTTCAACGAAATAGAATGGCTCACGAGGGCAATGATTGATACGGGTGAGACTCTGAGTTTTGAGAGGGGGGTGATTGTAGACAAACACAGCATAGGCGGCGTTCCCGGGAACAAGATTACCCTTCTCGTTGTTCCAATAATTGCAGCAAGTGGCCTTCTGATTCCAAAAACAGCATCAAGGGCTATCACATCTGCCAGTGGAACGGCAGACACGATGGAGGTTCTCGCAGATGTCAATCTTGGAATTGACGAAATCAGGGAGATAACTGAAATTGTTGGAGGGGTTATCGCATGGGGCGGTGCAACTAACATCGCTCCTGCTGACGACAGAATCATCAGAGTTGAATATCCCCTTTCAATCGACCCGAAGCCACAGCTTCTCGCAAGCGTGATGGCAAAGAAAGGTGCAATCGGGGCCAAGCATATAGTCATTGACATTCCTGTTGGTGAGGGCTCAAAAGTTCCCAGTATTGAGGTTGGAAGGGAACTCTCAAATGATTTTGCTGAACTCGGCAGAAGGTTAGGCCTCAATGTCTCCTGTGTCATGACATATGGAGGTCAGCCAGTCGGCAGAACAATTGGGCCAGCTCTGGAGGCGAAAGAGGGCATGGCTGCACTTGAGAATTTAAAAGCGCCAAAAAGTCTCATTGAGAAGGCTATCGGGGTGGCTGGAGTTTTACTTGAAATGGCAGGAAAGACAACCAATGGAGCAGAGTATGCAAAACAGATTTTAACATCTGGAAAAGCTCTTGAGAAATTTAAAGAGATTATTGAGGCACAGGGCGGAGACCATGGTATAAAGTCAGAGGAAATACCTGTCGGTGATAAGAAATATGATGTCATAGCACCAATCGACGGTGCGGTCTCAGTGATTGATAACAAAAAGCTCGTGAAAGTTGCGAGGGCTGCCGGAGCGCCAAAAGATAAGGGGGCTGGAATAGTGCTGCATAAAAAGGGCGGGCATCACATAAAAGCGGGTAACGTCCTGTTTACAATATATGCGGAGAAAGAGTGGAAACTTGAACAGGCAATTGAGCTTGCGACCATTGACCCACCCGTGATAGTTTCAGGAATGATTCTTGAAAGATATCCATCATACAAAATAATTTGAGGGGTTTAATATGAGTGGGGAAAAAAAGAAAGTAGGAGACGGACTTCAGGATGTGGTAGCGACGTCTTCAGCAATCTGCAGAATTGATATTGAAGACGGAAGAGGAGTGCTGGAATACAGAGGTTATGATATCCACGACCTTGCACAAAATTCGAATTTTGAGGAAGTGGCTTATCTCCTCCTGTTCGGCGAACTACCAAGGAAAAAAGAACTTGAACTGTTCAAAGAGGAATTGAAAGAGAGGAGGGACTTACCACCACAGATTATCGGTCTGCTGACGCATTTACCTCCATTCACACATCCGATGGTGGTTTTAAGAACGGCGATATCATATCTTGGATCAATGGACAAGTACATTCATTTTAAGAGTCACGAAAGAAGTATTGAAAAAGCTAAAAGCCTCATAGCAAAGTTTCCGACAATTGTTGCATACCATCACAGAATTCGTACAGGGCAGAATCTGATTCACCCGGATTTTGAACTCGGACATGCCGCAAATTTCCTCTATATGCTTCACGGTGAGGTGCCTTCAGAAACGGAGGAGAAGAGCCTCGACCTTGACCTGATTCTACACGCTGACCACGAATTCAATGCTTCAACATTCGCAGCAAGAACTGCTGCATCAACTCTCGCAGACATCTATGCATGTGTGGTGGCTGCCACTGGCACTCTTATGGGGCCCCTGCACGGTGGAGCTTCACAGAGAGTCATGGAGATGTTGAGAGAGGTGGCAGTACCCTGGAGGGCAGAGTCATATGTGAAGGAAAAGCTTGAGAGAGGAGAGAGGATAATGGGATTTGGCCACAGGGTTTATCGACAGGTTATGGACCCGAGAACGATTGAGCTCAGAGTTCTTGCAAAGAAGCTTGCGGAGGAGAAAGAACCCAAATGGGTTGAGATTTCAGAGGCTATTGCTGAAGCAGTATACAAATATAAGGGCCTTCTTCCCAATGTTGATTTCTATTCGGCAAGTATTTATGCGAACTTGGGAATACCGGATGACCTGTTTATTAATATGTTTGCTCTTTCTAGGATTTCAGGCTGGGTTTCACACATAATCGAGCAATACGAGAATAACAGGCTGATAAGACCTCGAGCCCAATATATTGGAGCTGATTCGAGAGAATATAAGTCTCTCAATGGAAGGAAGTAGGTGTCAGGATGATTTTTCCGTTCTCGGAGAGGCTGAACCAGTTACCCCCTTACCTCTTTGCAGAGTTAGATGCGATGAAGGCAGAGAAAATGAAAGAGGGGGTTAAAGTCATCGATTTTGGAGTTGGTGACCCTGATTTACCAACCCCGAAAAAAATTGTTGATATGATGAAAGTTGCCATCGAGAAAGTGGAGAACCAGAAGTATCCGAGCTACGAAGGTATGTTACCATTCAGAGAGGCAGCAGTTAGCTTCTATAAAAGAAGAAAGAATGTCAAACTCGACCCCGAAAAAGAGGTGGTTGCGCTTATAGGTTCGAAAGATGGAATAGCTCACCTCCCTCTCGCATTTGTTAACCCTGGAGACTACGTTCTCATACCTGATCCCGGCTATCCCGTTTACTATGGTTCAACAATTTTTGCCGGTGGCAAACCATATGTCATGCCTCTGAAGAAGGAAAAAAATTTTTTACCCTCTCTTCAGGACGTGCCGGATGAGGTTGCAGGAAAATCGAAGATTATGTTCCTGAATTATCCCAACAATCCGACTGCTGCTGTTGCTGAAAAAGATTTTATTAAAGAAACAATTGATTTCTGTATCGATAATGAGATTATTCTGGCACAGGACGCAGCCTATAACGAGGTCTCTTTTGACTACAGTGTAAAGAGTTTCCTCGAAGTAGATAATGCTTTAGAAGTAGCAGTTGAGTTCAATTCATTGAGCAAGACATACAACATGACGGGCTGGAGAATTGGTTTTGCAGCCGGCAGTCAGGAAGTACTTAAAGGATTGCTGAAGGTTAAGACGAATGTCGATAGTGGAGTTTTTCAGGCAATTCAGGAGGCAAGCATAACCGCGCTAAACGAATGCGACAAAGATATCGAAAGAAACAATAGGATTTACAAGGAAAGGAGAGATTTGCTCGTCAGGGGTTTGAGAGAAGTGGGTTTGAGTGTTGACCCCCCAAAGGCGACTTTTTATTTATGGGCTGGAGCTCCTGAAGGCTATGACAGCTTGTCCTTTACAAAAAAGCTTCTTGATGATGCTGGAATTCTTGTGACCCCGGGTGTTGGATTCGGAGAGTATGGAGAAGGTTTTGTGAGATTTGCCCTGACAAGAGATGTAGAGATTGTGAGAGAAGCTATAGAGAGGATAAAGAAAGCTGGATTTTAGATTCTCCTAATTAAATTATTTTAAATTTTATTTCCAGGAGACGATTGGGGTTCAGGCACTATTCTTTTGCTTTAAATCTTGCATAATAACAATACTTGAGTCCCTCAGGCGACGCTGCCTGCATAAAAAGCGAGGTCAGGTGGGGGCACTTTTTGACTATTTTTGGCTCTCCCTCGCAATTAAGGAAATGATTCTTCTCTCCACAGTATGGACAGACTATCTCATTACCCCCATTCGTCTCAGTATCTTTTAATTCCACCATTATGCGGTCTTTAGTCATATCTTATTCACAGACCTCACTGAGCGTTTTACGATTATCAGGGAATAGAAGTTCTGTATTTATACTTTTTGGAATCTCGCTTAAATTCTGCAATATCTGAAAAAGTCTGTTTACAGATTTTAATAGTAGCAAATATAATTCTACTAAATTATTTTTCCTCGTTACTTCCATTTGTGAAACTTTTAAGGTTTTAATTCTTTTAAGGTACTTGCCAACTCACATCTCAGCCAACCTCTGCAAGACTCTCTTTTCTCTTATACCAACAGCTACAACCATCCCAATCAAAAGGAC
>MTMJ01000077.1 GCA_002010045.1 Archaeoglobus sp. JdFR-22
TTAGAATGCGAACATCAGTATGAACGAAATGACGAGGCCGAAGATGACGATTGTTTCTGGAATAACTGTAAACAGCAGACCAAGACCAATGAATCCTCTATCTTCTGCAACTGCCCCTACTGCAGCCGCACCAATTCCGCTCTCACCAAGTCCAGCACCTACACCAGCAATCCCTACTGCCAATCCAGCACCTATAGCCGCCATCCCTTTTACAAACTCCTCATTAAATCCTCCAGCAACCTCATTTACCATATTTTCACCTCCTCATCCCTCAATAAACCTTCTTTTCCTGCCAAAAGGTTCAAACAACTTTCCACCACCTTCCAAGAATTTTGGAAAGAACTCAACATAGTGCAATCGAAGAGACTGCAATCCCGGGTCGAGTATACCCAGTATCAGATTTACAGTGTGACCAAAAATCAATACTATCGCTCCTATGACAAGGAAAATGCCTCCTTTACTTCCAAGTAGCCCTATTCCAATGAAATTCATGACGAATGCAATGTACACAGAAGAAAGTCCAATAGCCAGCAATCGAGCGTAGCTCATTATCTGTCCAAGCCATGTTAGAATTTCAACACCAAGAACAAGACCAACCACACCCATCTTTGGTACTTCTGCTGCAATGAACATTATGAATCCTATTAATGCAAGTGGTAATGCCACAATATAGAACTCATTGACACCAGCTTGCCATCCTTCGGCAATTGGAATCGGAATCGGTGGTTTCACTCCATTTGCCTGATTGTATATGAATCCAAGTATGACGCTTGTCAACATTATCATACCGATTATCCAAGTTCCTTTTTCAAGTATTGCATCCTTTAGTCCATGATGCTTCAGGACATTGTAGAAACCAATCGCAAATCCAAAAGTTATCTTTGATGCACCGAGAAGAAGTGTCAGAACAAGAAGGAGCACAACATTGACAGCCTCAATCCTGTCGAAAATTGGATGAACTTCATGAATGCCAATTGCGTTCAATACAGGCCATAAGAAGTGGGGAAGATGTTCAACAACGTGCTGATGATTGACCTCAACACCCCTCACAAAAGGCCCGAAGCACTCTCCATATATTATGCCGAAGATTATTGAGATAATTCCTGAATACAGAGCTACACTCAGAAGTTGCTGCATACCCTCTGTCTTGAAAGCCTTCTTTAGAGCCAGTGCCAGTATTGTAATCAGCAGACCATAGCCTATATCGCCGAGCATCATTCCGAAGAATATTGGGAATGCAATTGCCATAATCGCTGTCGGGTCTACTTCCCATTGTTTTGGCACCGCAAACATGGTAGAGACACCCTCGAAATTCCTGATAATTGGTGGATTATTGAGAAGGGTAGGCGGCTCTTCTTCAATATCTTCGATGCGTTCCACTGCAACCTTGCCCTGCGTCTTCGATTCAATTTCTGACTTGACTTCTCCATATCTTTTCTCAGGGACAAATCCTACTATGAAGAAAGCATACTTTGACACAAGAGCTTTTAACGGAAGTTCGGATTTATCGAGCTCTATACTCAAATATTCTTCCATCGCAAGCATGAATTCCATTTCTCTGGTTTTCACTTCTTCAATTTCCGATTCGATCCTTTTTCTCTCGTCTTCTATTGATGCTTTCTCGTTTTCTATCTCTCTGACTCTCGAATCGTAATCCTCAATATCAGGAACAGATATCTCCCTGAACCCGTAATCCTGCAAAATTCCAAATACTTCCTCTTCAAACTCTCTTCTAACGAAAACTGCACCCACAAGTTCTTTTTTGTATCCCTTCATTATAGCTTCGAAATCAGAAGTTACATCCCTAATTTTCTCTGAAGGATCAGCCGTGAATAACCCTACAAAACATCTGATATTCTTGTAATCCTTTAAAAGCCTCGGAGGAATACCGAGAGCCTTCAATGGTTCGATTAACCTCAGTTCCTCATCGAGAGACTTTACTGTTTCCGTCAATTTTCTCTGCTTTTCGATTTTCTCTCCAATTTCTCGTTGAAATTCATCCATTTTACTCTGGATTTCTCTCTCCACCTCGTCGACCCTGAACTTTCTTGTTGGTATAACCTTCTCAGAATCGATTTTCAGATGAGCCAGATAGCTTCTCAGGAGAACAAGACTTCTCGATGTTTCAGATGCTTTTTCAAGTGGTATCCCTACTTTGAAGTATTCTTCTTCTGCAGGGGAGCCTATATGCACTGCATTTATCTCATACAGAACTTCCGAGACTAACGGTAGGTAATCTCTGGGACCTATTATTGATATTTTACCCATTTTCTCAGGCTTAATCATGCTCGACCATCCTCACAAATTCTTGATAGAGGAAGTCAGCCGCACTGTCTAAACCTCTCCTTCCACCGGATTCCGTGTCTGAGATTTCCTTGTTCCATTTTTCCCTTATTTTAGCTTTTTCTTCCTCGATAATTCCCTTAGCCTTCTCTATTATCTCTGCTTTAACCTTCTCTGCCTCCTTTTCTGCTTCTTCAACAATATTTCTTGCCTCAAGCTTTGCATCGACTATGATTTTCTTGCTTCCTTCTTCAGCACTCAGAACAGCCTCTTCAACACTTTTTTCAGCTTCCTTAATTTTTTCAAGAATCTCTGTTTTTTCCATGACAGACACCCTGCCCTTTTTCTAATGCTAAAACAGACGGGAATAACACAAATATTTAAAGTTTGTCATTTTTACTTTTTCAGATATACAGCCTTCTTGAAAGCTATAGGAATAAATCATGTTTTATCCTGACATTTTATTGAATCAAATTTTTGACTTATTGTTTATTACTTCAGGAGTATAACTATCCTCCACTGACCGGTGGAAAAATAGCTACAACGTCTTCATCCTCAAGTTTTGTCCTCTGCTTCTCAAGAGAGTTTATATGAATACCATTTACCATAACGTGCAGGTATTCTTCTCTTTCAATCAAATCCTCCATATCGGGAAATAAATCTACAAGTCTGGATATCAACTCCTCCACATCACGGGCTTTGATTTCGAGAATTTTTTTCCCGGCTATTTCCCTGAAATTTGCAAAGAGCTTAACCTTAACCATCTCCACCACCGGCAAACTCAGGAATACATCTTTCGTCATATCTCGGGTCGAAAGAAGGTACTTCGTCAATCCTTAGTGGAAGAACTACACGTGATACCAGTCCATTGAGAGAGTATGGCAATCGTATCAGCCTTGATCCTCCTGTCGTAACCCATTCGTCAATAAAGTACATAGATGTTTTTTCGGCAATTTCCTTTCGCTCTTCATAGCTCATTTTTACTGCTATATCATCAAGAACGTGAATATGGAATCCTCTACCGCTAAAGACAAGTCTGAGATAATTAAATGATTTCTCAAGCTTCTCCCAGAGTTTTAAGGTCGAATTTTTTACTGTTTCGAATTCATGCATGCAGAAGCTTAATCCCATTCCTTTTTCAACTTTGTCTTTAAATGAACCGTGAATGGGACACTTTACATTCTCTGGATCAATGTCGAATGCCAGTTCCTGCCCGAGATAACACTCACATTCCATGCATTTTTTGTAGCAATCCTCACATTCCCTGCACTTCTCAATGTCCGAATAAACATTCCTGTCATAATAGACTCCCTCCGGGATGTACCTGAGTATATAGTCTCTTAAATCTTCGATATCTTCATATTCATCGATTATTACAACCTTGTTTTTTATTTCCTCGAATTCTGTAAGATAAATACCGGAATGTCTCCCCAGAATCATGGCAAACACTGTCGATTTCTTCAACTCCTCAATATTACCCCGATGAGAGAGCCACTTGAGAACAGAATTGGCGTCGAACTCCCTACTGTAAAACGCCCGTCTTTCCTCAAGGCTTGCTGGACGCATTCCTTCGGGAAATTCATAGCGCATAATTATCCCATACCTCCTTCCTTAAAATGTAGAGGCTATTAAATAAAAATGTTCTTTAGTTCGAGGGTTGCAACAGGTATTTTCAACTTGAATTATTAAATTATTATAGTTTATTTGCTGATGATACGAGTTAAACGTAGAGTTCTGACCATAATACTTTTATTTTTTCGAGAAAGAAGGTGAGCAATCATGTTGAGCAGTCCTGAGATGTGGAAAGAATTTTTTGAGACATATTACAGGGATGAATTGAATAAACTCGCGGAAAAAACTATCTCTATTGATGGGGAGAGTTCTATCAATGTTGACTTCTTGAAAGACCTTATAATATTTAAAGAAGGCAAGATTGCAGAGGATCTTCTTGAAGAGCCTGACGTAGCTCTTAAACACGCAAATGAGGGTTTGTCAAGGTCAGAAAACATCCATGAAGTCAGGCTGGAAAAATGCACTGCACGATTCTATAATCTGCCCATCTCAAGAAGAGTTCTAATCAGAGACCTGAGAAGCGAGCATATTTCAAAGTTTGTGTCAATCGAAGGAATTGTAAGAAAAGTGACAGAAGTGAGGCCAAGGATAATTGAGGCAGCATTCATGTGCAGTTCATGCGGGAAAAAACTTAACATTGAGCAGGAAGATAACACTCTGAAATACCCCTATGAATGCAGAAATTGCAACTCAAGAAGATTTATTCTGATTCCTGAGGAAAGCAAGTCAATAGACAGCCAGAGAATTAAAATTCAAGAATATCCTGAAAATTTGAGAGGTGGAGAACAACCACAAACTCTTGATGTCATTCTGGAGGGTGATCTCACAGGAGTTATCAATCCCGGGGATAGAGTTGTTTTAAATGGAGTAGTGAGGGCATTCCCGAGGGCAATTGCTGGAAAAAAGCTGCGTCACATGGATATAGTGCTGGAGGGAAATTCAATAGAGATTCTACAGCAGGAATATGAAGAGTTTGAGATAACGGAAGAGGATAAAAAGAAAATTCTTGAACTTAGTGATAACCCTGAGATTTTCTCAAAAATTGTGAAGTCAATTGCTCCAGCCATTTACGGACATGAAGATGTAAAGATGGCAGTAGCCCTCCAGCTCTTTGGTGGAGTCCCGAAGAAATTGCCTGATGGGACTGAAATCAGAGGAGATGCCCACGTTCTGCTTGTTGGTGATCCGGGAGTTGCAAAGTGTGTTGACTTTGATACCGAAATTTTGCTTGCAGATGGCGGCATTGTAAAAATTGGTGAGCTTATTAATTCCAACATCAATAATGGAAACTCGATAAAGATAGAAGATGGATTTTATGCTGAAACGTGCATTAATGTTGCTTCCTTAGACTCAAGAGAACTAAAATTGAGAACTAAAAACGCCAATATTGTATGGAAAAGAACCTCCCCGGATTTAATGTATGAAGTACGCACTAAAACAGGTAGAAAACTTAAAGTTACACCAACACATCCCTTTTTTACAATAAGAGATGGTGAATTTACCACTGTTAAAGCGAAGGAGCTGAAAAAAGGCGATTTGGTTGCTACACCCCTGAAAATACCAATTTTTGGTAAATCGCAGAATCTTCCAAATGGTTTCAAAAAATCAAGAGCAAGAAATGCAGTAAGATTAATCCTGCCTGAAATAACGACTCCTGAATTCTGGAGGTTTATTGGACTCTTCATTGCTGAAGGTTACAGTCAGAAATCAGAAAAAGGAAATGCAACTATGTTCTTCACAAATAATGATGAAAAGCTAATCAATGAATTTTTTGAGTATGCAAAATCTCTTGGGTTAAATCCGTCTATCAGGTTACCCCACACAGATAAAACTGCGAAAGAGGTTGTTATATCAAGTATTGAGCTGTACAATTTTTTTGAGCTTCTGGGTATTACCGGAAAATCCAATGAGAAAAAAGTTCCAGATTTGTTATTTAAATGCAGTAAAGATGAGATAAGAGCATTTCTATCTGCTTTTTTTGATGCGGAAGCAAGTGTTAATAAAAAAAGGCCTAAAATTACAGTAACATCTGCATCTTACAAACTCTTGAAAGGTATTCAACACTTACTTCTGAGATTTGGTATAGTATCTCAGCTACATGATACATACAGCGGAGCAACAAATTCTCCAACCCACATGAAAACGAGGTATTCCAGACTTATATTAACAGGTGAGAATTCTGTAAAATTCAATCAGAAAATAGGCTTTACTGTCAGCAGTAAAGTGGTTGAATGGGATAACAGAAGGTTGAATCCAAATCTGGATGTAATACCGGGGTTGTCAGGAATCTTAAAAAATATAAGAAGGATGCTTAACCTCTCTCAATTTAACTGTGGTGTTCCTCAATCAACCTACCAGCATCTTGAGAGGGGAGACAGAAAGCCTTCAAGGAGTACACTTGAAAAGGTTTTAAGTGCTTTTAAAGAAAGATGTAATGGAAATCAAGAAGCAGCACATAAAATCAGATTTCTTGAATTGCTTCTTGAATCGGACATATTCTGGGACGAAATCGTTGAGATCAAGAAGTATAAACCGGATCATCCGTTCGTATATGATTTACAGGTTCCAGAACATCACAACTTTATCGCTAACGACATTTTCGTTCACAACAGTCAGCTTTTGCGCTACGTTCACAGAATAGCCCCAAGGAGTGTTTACACAACGGGAAAGGGAACTACCTCTGCCGGATTGACTGCTTCAGCGACGAGAGATGAGTATGATGGCAGGTGGACGCTGGAGGCTGGTGCTCTGGTTCTTGCTGATAAAGGTGTGGCATTAGTTGATGAGATTGATAAGATGAGAAGTGAAGACAGAGGCGCTCTGCATGAGGCGATGGAACAGCAAACCGTTAGCGTAGCCAAGGCAGGCATAAATGCTGTTCTCAGGGCAAGGTGTGCTTTGCTCGGAGCTGCAAATCCGAAATATGGTAGATTCGATAGATTTGCTGCAATAGCCGAGCAGATTGATTTATCGCCCACTCTGCTGTCGAGGTTTGATTTAATCTTTGTAATGACTGACGACCCGGATGAGGTCAGAGATAGAGAACTTGCAAAGCATATCCTTGATACTCATGAGCTGGGAGAAAAGCTTGAAAAATTGAGAAATATCGTTTCGACTGAATACAACAGAGATGTTGTAGAGATGGAAGCAAAGAAGATAGAGCCGGCTATAGACCCTGAACTGCTCAGAAAATACATTGCTTATGCTAAAAGAACGGTTTTCCCTGTTCTGACCGAAGAGGCGAAGGAGAAGATAATTGATTTTTACCTCTCCCTCAGGTCGAGGGTTAAGGAAAATTCTCCTGTTCCGGTTACTGCAAGACAGCTTGAAGCCCTGATAAGACTGGCAGAAGCCTCTGCGAGACTCAGGCTTAGGGACAGAATTTCACTGGATGACATTCAGCGGGTTATCAGGATTACGAGAAAAAGCCTTGAGCAGATTGCCATAGACCCGGAAACAGGGGAGATAGACATTGATTATGCTTTTACGGGCACATCCAAGACACAGAGAGACAGAATAATGATAATCAAGAAAATCGTGGAGGATTTATCAGAACTGCATGAAAAAGGTGCCCCTGAAGAAGAGATTCTCAACTCTGCGGAAGAACAGGGAATAACAAGGGATAAAGCTAAGGAGATAATTTACAAAATGAGGGAGAAGGGGGAACTGTACTGTCCACGCCATGGCTATTTCATGGTAACACATAATTATTAGAAGATATTTTATTTTTACAGGTTATTTATTTATAAAGATAGAAAAATATAAATATCTTTTAATCTAAATAGTAGTGGAGGGGATATTTATGTGGAGGTGGATTGACCCTATTGAAGAATTAAGAAGAATGCAGGAAAAAATGGAAAGATTTTTAGGTGAAATGGAGAGGCGTAGAGGATTGCTTTCAGGTGAACTAATTGATTTCCCGGTTGATGTAATTGACGAGGACGAGAAAATAAAAGTTATAGCAGAGTTACCCGGCTTCAATAAAGAAGGTATTGAGATAACAATAGAAAATGGTTTTCTTGTTATTAAAGCTGAGCGGGAAGAGGAGAAAAAAGAAATTGGCAGAGATTATCTGGTACAGGAAAGAAAATACGGAGAGTTGAAGAGAAGAGTCTCTCTACCAGCGGAGGTTAAAGTAGATAGTATAAAAGCTACGTATAATAACGGCATTCTTGAAGTTATATTGCCGAAGGCTGAAGTAACGAAAAAGAAGAAAATAGATATTGAATAAGTTTTTTAATAATATTTTATTATTTTATAATCTGTTCTTCTCTGCGCAACCTTCCGATTTACGCTTCTTACAGCTCTGACAATGTCCTCAACACGTGCAGGCTTTATAAACTTGCCCGTTGCCCTCACAACATTCTCCTCAAGCATCGTTCCACCAAAATCGTTTGCTCCAAAGTATAAGGCAAGTTTTGCTATATCAAAACCCTGTGTGAGCCAAGATGCCTGAATATTCCTTATGTTGTGGAGGACTATTCTTGAGATGGCGAGTATCTGAAGGTATCTTAGGGGTGGAACCCTCTCCCTCACTATAGAGTGCAATTCAGTTCTCTCTGGCTGAAACGTCCATGGAATGAACGCAGTGAAACCTGCTGTCTCTTTCTGCAAATCCCTTATCCTGAAGAGATGTTCGATTATGTCATCCTCCTCCTCAACATGCCCGAACATCATCGTGGCAGTTGTTTTCATACCAGTGTTGTGAGCTTTCTCCATAATCTCAATCCATCTTTCTGCTGTGATTTTATTCGGGCTGATAATTTTTCTCACTCTCTCGGTCAGAACTTCAGCACCCCCACCCGGGAGAGAATCAAGTCCCGCCTTTCTCAGTCTTTTGAGGACTTCTTCGACAGTTATTTCCTCTTTTCTGGATAAGTAGTCTATTTCTGGTGGTGAAAGACTATGAAGCTGTATCTCTGGGAAATATGATTTTATCTCAGAGAAGAGATTTTCATACCACCCCATCCCAAGTTCAGGGTTTATTCCACCCTGCATTAAAATCTGGGTTGCGCCAGCATTCACGGCATCTCCAATCTTCTGCAAAATTTCATCCAAGGTTAAAAGATATCTGTCCTCTCTTTTCTTAGCGTAAAAAGCACAGAATTTGCATCTTGATATGCAGTAGTTGGTATAGTTAATGTTTGTATCAATAACGAAGGTGACAAGGTCGCCACATCTATCCCTCCTGATTTCATCTGCGATTTTCCCCAGAACAGGTATTTTCAATTTAAAGAGCTCCATTGCTTCTTCAAAAGTTACATCCTGATTTTGCAGGTTTTTCTCTATGTATTCCATATCCATTATAGAAAAAGCAATACCCTGAGAATATTACCTTTACTCAAAGATAAGTAACTAACTGGTTTAATCCCTACCCTTTCTGAGTATCAACAGAAGAGCCATTATAGATATTACGGGAAGAGCTAATGTCGGAAATTCTGGAATTTCCTCAACGTCCGGCTCCTGAGCCGGGTCAGCTGCCGGTTCCTCTGTTGAATCAGGTGTGGGTTCCGGGGTTGGTTCTGATGCCGGTTCCTCTGTTGAATCAGGTGTGGGTTCCGGGGTTGGTTCTGATGCCGGTTCCTCTGTTGAATCAGGTGTGGGGTCAGGGTCATTATTGTTTGTTTTTGATGACGAACCACCTCCACCCCCACCAAAATAGTAGAATGTTAAAGGTGTTGAGGTGGGTGTTGGTGATGGTGTGGATGTTGGATTTGCGTCAGGAGTAATCTCTGGATCTGGGGTGGTTTCGGGAAGAACTGAACCCTCCACCATTGTTTCGTCCAAAATTGGTGTTGGTGTTTCTTCTGGATCATTAACGTCAGGAATAACTTGTTCACAGCATGTAGAATCATCCTGTGAAAATAATATCATTGCTCCAGCTATGGATAAAAATATCAGGATTACAGCTAATGGAAGATATCGTTTTCTCATTGTCACACCCATTGAAGGATTTAATTTGCTTAAATATAAATTATATACATTTGTGAAATATAATTATCATTAACTAAGCTGATGATTATCATCACATAAAAAGATAAAAGTGAGAATCTCAGGCATATCAGCTTGATTCCGATTGTAACGCATATTGTGCAATCTACACCCTATATCCGGTATCTACCAAAAGGTTTATAATTGTTGTTACTATAATGAAAAATATGGGGTGTGTGAACCACAAAGACTCTCATGAGAAACTGTGGCTTCCAGCGGAGAACGGTCTTCTAAGATTACATTCACATTGCGAATACTGTGGTTTAGTAAAAAATACAAGCACGGATAAAGCAAAGGGCATTGGGTACTTCGAGAACATTCTTTCAAAACTAAAAAAAGACATGGAAAGGAAAAAATACCGGATATCTCAGGCTCAGATCAGGTTGATTATTAAGGAATTTGAAGAGCTGGAACTTTACGATACTTATTCGAACTCATTCTCAAGGCAGAGAACACTTTTTTCAGATATCGTCACAAAATATGTTAAAGTGAGCAGGGATACCGTCCTGCAATATCTGTAGTAAGCGAAGATGCAAGAATTTGCTTTATAGAGGATGGGAGTAAATTATTATGAAGAAATTATATTAAATTTTTGAGATTTCAGAAATAGATACATTAAATTAGCAAAAAATATTTAAAGTCGATAGTGTTATTATCATCATTATATTAGTCAGATTATTCCTGACCCAGCTGAACTGATGTTATGATGGGAGGCTGGTCGGGTTAGCTCGGCTTTTCCGAATTTATTCATATAATTGTTGTAATATTTTTTAAATTTATTATAAAAGTTAGTGATAAGGACTATGATTTATCGCATGTTTACAAAGAGACGTATATATAATTTTGGCACCAAATTCAACAATATAAAAAATGATGAAATGACACGTCACAGTACAGCCATGTTCGTAGCAACTGCTATCTCAGGCTTCTTAAGTTACGTATACCAAATATATATCGGTCGCGCGCTTGGTCCAGAACAATACGGTGTTTTTGGAGCGCTTTTCGCCATATTCTATGTGATAAACGTACTCTCCCAGACAATTTCAACCAGTATTACTAAGTTTACATCTCAATTAATAGATGGAAGTGGCAACATTGGATTTTTTATTAAAGGAACATTATTCAGGGCAGGAGTATTTGGAGCCGTAATATCACTCATTTTATTTATTTTAAGTAACAATATAGCCTCTTTTTTGAAAATTAATGAAAATGCACCTTTACTCATCCTTTCTTTGATCTTTTTCCTAATATGGATACAAGCAGTTCTTGGAGGAGTTTTGAGAGGTCTCAAGCTTTTTACTAAGCTAGGCGCGGTTAGAATCTCTGATGCTTTTTTCAAGCTTGTGTGTGGTTCAGCTTTGGTCATCTTAGGATATGGAGTGGCTGGCGCTATGACAGGCTTGGCTTTGGGTATTATCTTTTCTCTATTTTTATCCGGTATATTTCTCATAAAATATTTCAATCCAGATAAAATAGATATTTCTTTTAAATATTCCGAGGTATACACATACTCCTTTCCAGTGCTTCTTGCTATGATTTGTTATAGCTTTCCATGTAATATGGATGTTATACTGGCCAAGTATTTCTTCACTGCAAAGGAGGCTGGTTACTATACTTCGGCATCAGTCTTGGGAAAAATAATCTTCTTCTTTCCGGCAGCTATTTACTCAGTGATGTTTCCTATGATAGCTGAACGGCATTTTAAAGGAAAAAATACTGTACCTTTACTTAAAAAAAGCCTAATTTACACTTCCATATTAATATCACCTCTAACAGCACTTTATCTTTTTTCACCTATCACTGCTGTAAAAATCTTTGGCCATAGTTATATGCCCGCTGTTTCCCTAATTAGCCCCTATGGCGTGGCAATATCTTTCTTCTCTTTGTCTGTAATCTTAATGTACTATCATCTTGCGATTAAAAATACGAAATATATTTTTTTCTTTGCATCTTTTACTGCCATTGAATTTCTCTTATTATGTATATTCCATAATTCGCCATTACAGATGGTAACATTACTGATGGTAGGAAATGGAGTATTACTGGGATTAAGTGGAATATGGACGTGGAAATTAACTTCCAAAATTTGTAAGCGTTACTCTAACTAAAGATTGTTATTATATTATGGAATAATATTTTATGAGGAATCAATTATGAAAGTCTTAATGGTAAATACAGGAGTATTCCCAGTACCAACACCAAGGGGAGGTGCAGAGAATCACGTCTATTACCTCTCTAAGAGTCTTTCAAAGCTAGATGTTAGGATTGATTTAGTATCTGATGTTGAGAACATTGGCGAATTTAATTTATTGAATAAAAGTCTTTGACGGTATTTTGTCAATGTATAGAATAAAAAATGGAGGTGCTTAAATTGGAGACCAAAAGAATTTTGGTTTTGGGAGCAGGAGGATTTATTGGAAGCCATTTAGTGAAAAGATTAAAAAGAGAAGGACACTGGGTTCGTGGCGTTGACTTGAAATATCCGGAGTTTGCACCGACTCAAGCAGATGAATTTGTCATTGGAGACTTGAGAGACCCCAAGGTTTGTGACTTAGTAATCGATACATCGATTGACGAGATATATCAATTAGCCGCAGATATGGGAGGTGCAGGATTCGTTTTTACAGGAGACAACGATGCAGACATTATGCACAACTCAGCATTAATTAACCTGAATGTTGCTGAACAGGCAGTAAAAAAGAATGTAAACAAAGTATTCTACTCCTCATCTGCCTGCATGTATCCCGAATACAATCAGTTGGATCCAGAGAATCCAAAATGCTCAGAGGATTCAGCATACCCAGCTGCACCCGATAGTGAGTATGGGTGGGAAAAGCTGTTTAGTGAGAGGCTTTATCTTGCATTCCACAGAAATTATGACTTGGATGTTCGTATTGCCCGCTATCACAACATCTTTGGTCCAGAGGGTACCTGGCGTGGAGGAAGAGAAAAAGCACCCGCAGCTTTATGTCGCAAGGTTGCAGAAGCTGAGGACGGCGGATACATTGAGGTATGGGGAGATGGTAAACAAACCCGCTCATTCCTCTACATTGATGAATGTTTAGAGGGAACGAGACGTTTGATGGACTCCGATTTTACCGGACCAGTTAATATTGGATCCGAAGAAATGGTTACGATTGATGAACTTGCACAGATGATCATTGATATATCCGGGAAAAATCTGGGAATCAAGCATGTTCCCGGGCCAGAAGGAGTTAGGGGCAGAAATTCAGACAACAGATTGATTGAAGAAAAAATTGGATGGAAGCCAACTCAGCCATTGAGAGTTGGACTTGAAAAGACATATAGGTGGATAGAGAGCGAACTGATTGGGATAGAAGGTAAACGTTGTGTAATAAAAACCGGTAATTATATTTAATGGAAATTATGAGGTGCACTTTCTTAGCCTTTTTTGGGCCTTCCGATTTATAAAGTCCTTTATAGGTGTGCCAAATATTAATGTGTATTAAGGTGAAGAAGAAAGATCTCGTAATAAGGAGGGTATAAGTTGTTTGGGGAAAGAAAACCTTGGCAATTCAGCAAAAATGTATCCTCCGAAGGAGAGAATAGAGATCCTATATATTTGTGCAGGATTAATTGAGAATTTTACTCCAAGCCATGCATTACTAAGAGGGTTAAAGAGATGAAGATTCTAATGGTAAACTCAGGAGTATTTCCGACACCTACTTCGAGAGGAGGGGCAGAAAACCATGTGTATTATCTCTCAAAAAGCCTCTCAGACTTAAGAGTTGAAATTGATTTAGTCTCGGACATTGGAGATGATGCAAAATTTAATGACAACATACATGTTTACCCTATTAATATGCCAGAGCTTTCTTTATTTAATAAGGGTTTTAAGGGTTACATGCTAAGGCACGCTGTAGGAGGGTACTATGCCTTCAGAAAAGCTAGAGACTTGCTAAGAAGCAACTATTACGATGTTATCCATGTCCATGGACGAGTTGCGCCTTTCTTCCTATCATTTTTTAAAAATGATACTCCAGTTGTCTTTACTATTAATGACGATCCTCCCTCGAAGAGACAATCCAATTATTATATTTACAAAATTTCTTACAAACTTTTTCAGGAGACAGCAGCAAAGAGGGCAAATCACATAATTGTACCTACAGACAATTTAATTGGATTTTTAAATCAGAGAGGAGTACCAAAAAATCGAATAAGTAAGATTCCCAACGGCGTAGATATAAATCTTTTTAAATCCATATCTGATAATAATTCCAATGAAGCAAATTCCAATGAAACTCCATATGCCATTTTTGTAGGTTTGATTACGCCTAGAAAAGGAGTTAAATATTTGATAAAATCAATAAGTAAGATAGAGAACGTTAACTGCAGAATAATTGGAGAAGGTCCAGAGAAAAATTCCATGGTGAGATTATCGAGAGATTTGAAAACTCAAAATAGAGTTGAATTTCTGGGCAGTATAGAGCAGGAAAGTTTACCCAAATTTTATAATATGTCCTCGTTTTTAGTTATGCCATCACTTAGCGAAACTACCTGTATTGCTATATTAGAAGCGTTTGCATGTGAAAAACCAGCCATAGCTTCTGCAGTTGGAGATATTCCTAATTTGATAAAAGACGGCTACAATGGCTTCTTGGTAGAGCCGAAGAATGTAGAACAATTACAACAAAAAATAAAGTTTTTGGCAGAGAACCCTGAGCTTTGCAGGGAAATGGGTAAAAATGCAAGAAAAACTGTGGAAGAAAAGTACAGTTGGGAAGCTATTGCAAAGCAAACAGTGGAGATTTATACGAATGTTTTGAGGGGAAAAAGAGAAAAAATTTGAATATAAATTAAAATGACAAATTTACTTAATTATAGAAGGAAAGATTCGAAAAATGGCGAAGAAAATAGTGATGGGAAAATATATTCTATATGGGAACACCCGGTTTTGGGACAAAATTCACAGACTCATTCTTCTACCACATACTTTGTAACAATCACATAAACCCTCCTCTTGAGATATCTCTTTGGTACATCTGCCTT